>JAMDDL010000214.1 GCA_023488645.1 Actinomycetota bacterium
AAAAATATTTTATATTCTTAATTTAAATGCAGCTGTTTTAAATTAACAGGCTGTCATTATTAATATGTAAAAATATATTATATAATACAAAAATTGTAAAATAAGACTCCTTGTGAGATAGCATTTCCTTTTCGTGATTAAAAACAAATCATTGGATCGGCCTGGATGTTTCGAAAACACGCAAGCTTTGCCCCAGCGAGTCAAAACTTGCTCTAATTTCAGGCTTCGCTCTCCTCTCTAAAGAGAGGAACCTTGCCCGCTTCGCCTTCAAAAGGTTTTCTCAGCACCCAACCCGATTCTTACAGACTTACTTAAAATACTCAGCCTGATTCTTGCAGTCTTACTTTTATTCCTATCACGAAATTAGAAATGCTTCTCCTTGTAACTGTACAATGTTTTAACATTTCGTTTAAATCATACAATAGATACTTTTCCATGAAATCTGTTTTCAATCTTTTCCTCAAATTCTTTTGAGAAGTTTATTTTAAAATCTTCAGGAAGGTAAAAACTTCTTTCATTTACAGATTTTAACTCATTATTTAAAGTATAAATTTGTATAATTATTTTTGTATTTCCCTTATTTTCATTAATTATTCCATAAAGCTCATCAATAAAATTATTGTTCAGCAATTCTTTTTTTATTTTTAAAGTAATTTCTTCTCTGTCTGTTTTAACATAATTTGAATCCGCACTGTCATTTTTATTTCCGTTTAAATCCGTATTAAAATAATTAATTGTATCGTTCCCATTTTCATTAGTTTCAAAAGTATATACTTCATCTTTAACTTTAACCTTTGACAGCTTTTCAATTTTTTGAACAACTAATTTTAATGCAAAGTTCTTTCTTATTTCACCCTTCATAGTACCATTACCAAAACCGGAATCTCTGTTTTCAGATTCCGCATCTTTTAAATCTGCTTCATCAAGCTGCGATTGAAAATTTGAATCTTTTTCTTCAATCCCTGCTTTAATCTCTTTTTTATCCAGTCTGCCCGTTACTTTCAATATACTATCTTCCCGCAAAAGATTTTTATATTCTTCTACAGCATTAGGGAAAATAACAAGCTCCAATGCTCCGGTGCTATCTTCAAAACCTGCATAATACATAATCTGGTTTTTTTTAGTATATATGGATTTAATCTTTGTAATTATACCGCCAACTGTTTGAGTGGAATTATCATCCTTTTCGACAAGATCTTCAATTGATACCAGCTCAGAAAGAGATCTTTCATATTCATTTAAAGGATGGCTGGTAATATAAAGTCCCAGCATTTCCTTTTCAAAATTAAGCAAATCAATTTGAGCAAACTCATCCTTATATTCCTTTATTTCTTCAAATTCACCTGAATAATCACTGCTTTTCTTTTCAGATCCTGTGTCAAATAATGAAAACTGTCCTGCAATTCTGTCTTTTTTAATTTTTTGAGTAATTTCCACAATTCTGTCAAAGTTCTCAAGCAAAAACTTTCTTGAGTGATTTAAAGAATCAAAGGCTCCTCCTTTAATCAGACTTTCAATAGTCTTTCTATTTAAAACACTGTTGTCAATCCTCAAGCAGAAATCATAAAAGTTCTTAAATCTTCCGTTTTCCTTTCTCTCAAGCCGTATTTCTTCAATAACATTTATTCCTACATTTTTTATTGCCGAAAGTCCGAATCTGATGGAATTCTCGGTTACCGTAAAATCACTATAGCTGTCATTAATATCAGGAGGAAGAATCAAAATCCCCATTCTTCTGCATTCGTTAATGTAAAGAGAAACCTTTTCCTGGCTTCCCATTCTTATGCTTAAAAGAGCAGCCATGAATTCAACAGGATAATTTGCCTTAAGATAAGCAGTCTGATAGGAAATCATTGCATAAGCCGCACTGTGAGATTTATTAAATCCGTATTGTGCAAAATGGTTTATAAGTTCAAATAACTTTTCTGCAATTTTTTCATCATTGCCTGTCTTTTTTGCACCATTTATAAATTTTATATGTTGTTCTTCCAGCAGTTCCCTGTTTTTTTTACTAATCGCTCCTCTTAAAATATCAGCTTCAGACATTGTGAAACCGGAAAATGCCGATGCTATCTGCATAACCTGTTCCTGATAAATAATCATGCCGTATGTGCTTTTTAATATGGGCTCAAGGCTTTGATGAATATATCTTATTTTTTTTCCGCTGTTTTTGTTTTCAATATAATCATTTACCATTCCGCTTTGAAGAGGGCCAGGCCTGTATAAGGCAAGGAGGGCAATCAGATCTTCAAATTGCGCAGGTTTCATTCTTAAAACAAGATCACGCATTCCTGAGCTTTCAAGCTGAAAGACTCCCAGACATTCTCCTCTGCTTAGCATGTCAAAAGTTTTTTTATCATCAGGATTTATATTCCTTACATCAATTTTAATATTTTTTGCTTTTTCAATTAAAAATAAAGTCTTATCAATCAAAGATAATGTCTTTAAACCCAGAAAATCCATTTTAAGCAGTCCGATTGATTGAATATGTTCCATTTCATACTGGGTTACGATATCTTCCCCTGATTCCTTCTGTATGGGCGTATAGTTATATAATTCTTCTGAAGAAATTACCAGTCCTGCCGCATGAATTGAATCCTGTCTTACCATTCCTTCAAGCCATTTTGCAGTATCAATAATATCTTTGATTTTATTATCCTTTAAATATAATGCTTTTAATTCAGGAATTCTTTCAATAGAAGAATTTATCATAATATTTAACTCATTCGGAATCATCTTTGCAATTTTATCAACATTTGAATAAGGTACTTCCAGAACTCTGCCTGCATCTCTTATAGCTTGTTTTGCTGCCATTCTGCCGAATGTTATTAATTGTGCAACATTTCTCTGACCATATTTTTTTGTAACATATTTAATTACCTCATTTCTTTTCTCATAACAGAAATCAATATCAATATCCGGCATGCTTTTTCTTGCTTCATTAAGAAATCTTTCAAATAAAAGTCCGTATTTTAATGGTTCAATTTCTGTAATATTAAGAAGATATGACACTATACTGCCTGCAGCGCTTCCCCTGCCTGGACCTACCCTTATGTTATGTTCTTTTGCAAACTTCACAAAATCCCATACAATTAAAAAATATTCAGAAAATCCCATTTTCTTTATTACTTCAAGCTCCATTTTAAGTCTGGAGCTTATTTCTTCACTATAATCAGGATACTTATTTTTCATTTCATCAAGACAAAGTTTTTCCAGATAAGAATCAAGCGAATATCCCTGCGGAACTTCAAAAGGTGGTATAAGATCAAGATTGAATTTTAGTTCAATATTGCATCTTTGTGCAATTTCCAGTGTATTTTCGATTGCGCCCGGAAAATCCCTGAAAGCATCATAAATTCTGTCATAATCTTTTAAATAATATTCATCCGTAGAAAATTTCAGCCTTTTTATTTCGTTTATTGTCGTACCTGTCTGTATGCAAAGAAGGACATCATGATAACGGCTATCCTGTCTGTTTAAATAATGCACATCATTTGTTCCAACAAGAGGAATTTTCATTTTTGAAGATAAATCAAGAAGATTCATATTAATAGCAGCTTGCTCAGGCATTCCCGAATCCTGAATTTCAAGAAAAAAATTATCCTTTCCAAAAATATCAATATATTCTTCAAGTGAATTTTTTGCCTTATGTATTTTCTGGCTTTGAATTATCCTTGGTATCTCGCCTTTTACGCAACCGCTTAGTGCGATCAGCCCATCTTTATATTCCCTTAAAAGCTCCTTATCAATACGGGGTTTATAATAAAAACCTTCAATGTAACCAAGACTAACCAGTTTCATTAAATTTCTGTAGCCTTTAATATTTTCAGCTATAAGTGTAAGATGATAAAAATTATCATTATCATTTTTCCCGGGCTGCTTTTGAAATCTTCCATTCGGCGCAATATAAACTTCACATCCAAGTAACGGCTTTATTCCTGCTTTTTTTGCCTCATTATAAAATTCAATTATTCCATACATAACTCCGTGATCTGTTAACGCTACAGCAGGCATATTAAATTCCTGTACTTTTTTTATTAAGTCTTTTATGCGGATTGCACCATCAAGTAATGAATATTCACTATGAACATGCAGATGAACAAAGTCTTTAGAGCTCATTTTTTACCAGTCTTATCATGAATTTTATTGTTTATAACTCCTGCCATATAACCGGCTCCAAAACCATTATCAATATTTACTACGGCAAGTCCTGGACTGCAGGAGTTAAGCATGGTTAAAAGAGAAGAAATGCCTTTAAAACCTGTACCGTAACCAATACTGGTAGGAACACCAATTACAGGGCAGTCTACAAGAGAGCTTACAAGCCCCGGCAAAGCACCTTCCATACCGGCAACTGCTATTATTACATTTGCATTTAAAAGCTCATTTTTAAAACTTAATAATCTGTGTATTCCCGCTACACCAACATCATAGATTTTTTTAACATTATTGCCCATCAGATAGCTTGTCACATAAGCTTCATCCGCTATAGGAATATCTGAGGTTCCTGCACATACTATTACTATCCCGTCTTTTAATTGGCTGTCATGATCCATGCTTTTTGAATAAATGATGCCTGCTTCTTCAATAAAATAAACATTTTGAGCATTTTGTCTTAGTAAATTAAAAGCATCCATGCTTGCTTTTGTAATGATTAACGTTTGAGAATATTTTAAAATTTTCATTGCAATTTCAAGTATCTGCTGCGGAGATTTATTTGCACCAAATATCACCTCCGGAAAACCTCTTCTAAGCTTTCTGTGATGATCTATCTTTGCAAAACCTATGTCCTCAAAATAAATATCTTTTACTGCTGATTTGAAGTTTTCCTTTGAAATTTTTTCTTCTTTAAAACTGTTAAGAAGATTTTCAATAATATCATCCAGATTGTTATCCATAATTAAATAAAATTAATAAAGATTAAAATGATAATTGATACTTATAATAACTAAAAGTATATTTCTATTTTAGTGGATTTGCTGGCTTAAACCAAATATTATACTATCTTGCAAAGCCTGCCAGCTTGCCTCAATAATATTTTCAGAAACCCCTACAGTTCCCCAGGTATTTTTTCCATCCGAAGATTCAACCAGAACTCTTACAACAGCTCCGGTTCCCTTTTTTTCATTAAGCACTCTAACCTTGAAGTCAGTTAATTTTATCTTTTTAAGATCAGGATAAAATCTTGTCAGCGCTTTTCTTAAAGCCATATCAAGAGCATTCACAGGGCCCACACCTTCTCCTGTTTCAATGATTCTTTCCTGATTTATCAGCAATTTAACAGTAGCTTCCGAAAGCATCTCGCCATTTTCTTTTTTTTCATTTAATATTCTGAAGCTTTCCAAAGTAAAATATTCTTTTTTTACTCCTGTTATATTTTTTACAAGAAGTTCAAAACTTGCATCAGCAGCTTCAAACTGATATCCTTCATGTTCCAGTTTTTGAACTTTTTCAAGTATCTCGCTTACCTTCTTCGGGTTATTTTCGAGATTAATCCCAAATTCCATAGCTTTAATAATTATTGATTTTCTTCCTGAAAGTTCACTGATAAGTATTCTTCTTTTATTTCCAACTGATTCAGGAGAAATATGCTCAAATGCGCTTGCAAGTTTGCTGACCCCGCTGACATGCATACCTGCCTTGTGAGCAAAAGCACTGCTGCCCACGAAAGGCTGATGGCTGATGGGAATCTGATTTGCAACTTCTGCTACAAATCTTGACAAACCTGTTAGATTTCTTATGTCGCCCGGTTTTAAACATTGTTTATTTAATTTTATCTCGAGATTCGGAATTATCTGACATAAATCCGCATTACCTGATCTTTCACCATAACCATTAATGGTGCCCTGTACCATTTGTGCTCCGCAGTCAACAGACAGTACCGAATTTGCAACTGCGCAGCCGCTGTCATTATGAAAATGTACACCTACGGGAATTCTTAATTCCTTATTAACCTTTTCCAGAATTTCAGGTAATTCCATCGGAAGCAAACCACCGTTAGTATCACACAGCACGGCAAAAGCTGCGCCTGCTTCCTCTGCCGCTTTTAAAGTTTTTATTGCATATTCAGGGTTTTCTTTAAAACCATCAAAAAAATGCTCACCATCAAATATTATTTCTGAAAAATTTTTTTTCAGATATTTAATTGTATCAAAAATCATTTCAAGATTATTTTCAGGAGTTGTTTCGATAACTTTTTCAACATGAAATAATGAGGATTTGCCAAATATGCATATAGCATCTGCTTTTGAATCAATGAGCATTTTTATATTTTCATCCGCAGATACTGAAATATCCTTATATTTTGTTCTTCCAAAAGCAACAATTTTTGAATAACTGTATTTCCTGTCTTTTAATTTTTTAAAAAGCTCTTCATCCTTTGGGTTTGATCCGGGAAATCCGGCTTCTATATAATCAATACCAATTTCATCCAGCTTTTCAATTATCTGCAGCTTATCCCTGACAGATAATGAAATACTTTCTCCTTGCGTGCCATCTCTTAAAGTTGTATCAAATATATATATTTTATCTGACATATATTCTCCTGAATATTTTACATGAAAATTTTAATTTCATTTAATATCAAATTACCCATTTCGCTGGTTGAAACTAATTTTTTCTTACCGCCGTTGTTATAAATATCTGCAGTCCTGAAACCTTTTTCAAGAACAGCATTAACGGCTTTTTCAATAATATCAGCCTGATATGTTAAAGCAAAGCTGTATCTTAAAAGCATAGCAAGTGATAAAATTTGCGCAACAGGATTTGCCTTACCCTGCCCCTGTATATCAGGAGCACTTCCATGAATTGGTTCATACATTCCAAAGCTGTCTTCTCTTAAAGAAGCGCTTGGAAGAAGTCCTATTGAACCTGAAATCATTGCAGTTTCATCACTTAAGATGTCTCCAAACATATTGGATGTTAATATTACATCAAATTGTCCCGGATTTCTTATTAGCTGCATTGATGCATTATCAACATACATATGATTTAATTCAATATCCTTATAATCTTTATGAACCATATTTACTGTTTCCCGCCAGAGCCTCGAACTTTCAAGTATGTTAGCTTTATCGACAGAAGTAAGTTTTTTGCTTCTGATACCTGCAGTCTTAAAACCAAGCCTGGCAATTCTTTCAATCTCATATTTATAATATTTTTCGGTATCATAAGCATACTCGCCTTTTTCATCTGATTGTCTTTTTCTTTCACCAAAATAAATTCCGCCGGTAAGTTCCCTTATTACCAGAATATCAACTCCGTTAAGTACTTCCTCCTTTAGTGTTGATGAAGACATTAAAGATTTATAAATTTTAACAGGTCTTAAATTTGCAAAAAGCCCAAGATGCTTCCTTAGTTTCAATAAAGCATCTTCAGGTCTTGGTTTGCCTGGAACCGTAGTATCCCATTTAGGGCCGCCAACTGCTCCAAGCAAAACAGCATTACTGTTTTTACATTTTTCAAGTGTTTCATCTTTTAAAGGAATCCCGTATTTATCTATTGCAATTCCGCCAACATCATCAAATTCATAACTGATATCATGTCCTCTGGAAATAAAATCCAGAATTTTAACAGTTTCATTTACAATTTCAGGCCCTATCCCATCGCCGGGCAGGATCATAATTTTTTTCATTAACTCTCCTTTAACATTTCAGCTCTGACAAAATTAACGTAGCCTCCGCTTTTTATCAATTTTTGTATAAATTCCGGAAAAGGATTGGTATTATATTTTTTCCCTGAAGTAATATCCACAATAATTCCCTTATCCAGATCAACTTCAAGTTCATCATCATCTTTTATTTCTTTTGCTGCCTGCATATGAGCAATTACTGGCAACCCGATATTAATTGCATTTCTAAAAAAAATCCTTGCAAAAGATTCTGCAATAATCAGTTTGATGCCGCTGGATTTTATTGAAACAGGTGCATGTTCTCTTGAAGAACCGCAGCCGAAATTTTCCCCTGCAACTATGATTTTTGCGCTTTTTGACTTTTCCATAAAATCCCTGTCAAGATCTTCAAAACAATGCATGGCAAGTTCCCGGTCATCGCTTGTATTTAAATATCTTGCAGGTATGATAACATCGGTATCAACATTACTGCCATATTTTATTGCTTTATCTCTGATTACCAATTTTCCTCCTTAAATTTAAAATCCTTACAGTTAATTTAAAAAATGTATTTACTGCGGTATGCTTATTCTTCCGGTTAGGGCAGAAGCAGCAGCAACAGCCGGACCTGAAAGATAAACTTCACTTTTGGGATGCCCCATTCTGCCTACAAAATTTCTGTTTGTAGTTGACAGCGCTTTCTCACCTTCGGCAAGAATTCCCATATGTCCTCCAAGACAGGGACCGCAAGTTGGAGTACTTACGACGCACCCTGCTTTTATGAAATTTTCTATAAATCCTGCATGCAGGGCTTCCAGGTAGATTTTTTGAGTTGCCGGAATAATTATTACTCTTAAATTACCATTAACTTTTTTACCTGCAATTATATCATTTGCAATCTTCAAATCTTCCATCCTGCCATTTGTACATGAACCTATTACAACCTGATCAATTCTGACATCATTTAAGTCCTTCGCTTTCATTACGTTTGACGGCAAATGTGGAATAGCAACTAAAAGATCAATTTCTTCAGCATTGAAATTATAGACTTTTTCAAATTCAACGTCATGGTCGCTTTTAAATATTTTATATTCACTTTCTTTTTTGCCAATATTGCTTAAAAATTCTTTGGTTTTCAAGTCAACATTAAATACTGCGAATTTAGCCCCTGCTTCAATTGCCATATTTGCAACTGTAAACCTGCTGTCCATTGAAAGGCTTTCAATTACATCACCTGTAAATTCCATGGATTTATATAAAGCACCGTCGACTCCTATTTTACCGATGACATAAAGAATTAAATCCTTTCCGCCAACCCCTGAATTCAGTTTGCCCATGAAATTAAACTTTATGGTTTTTGGAACCATGAACCATGTTTTGCCTGTTGCCATTGCCATTCCTATATCTGTACTTCCCATCCCGGTTGAAAGAGCACCCAATGCGCCGTATGTGCATGTATGTGAATCTGCTCCAATAATAAGATTTCCCGGAAGAGCAAGGCCTGCCTCAGGGATCAGAGCATGTTCTATACCCATCCTGCCAATCTCAAAATAATTTTTTATTTCATATTCATTTGCAAAAGTTCTTATCAGCTTTGCCTGTTGCGCTGATTTAATATCCTTATTTGGAGTAAAATGGTCTGGAACAATCGCTATTTTATTTTTGTTAAAAACTTTTTTTACTCCAAGTTTCTTAAATTCATTTATCGCAAGAGGCATGGTTACATCATTTCCAAGTACCAGATCAACATTTGCATTAACAATTTCTCCTTCTTCTGCAAATTTCTTACCGCTGTGCCATGCAAGTATTTTTTGAGTCATAGTCTGCGGTTTTACACTTTTTAAACTCATTCATATTCTCCTGTAACAAAATTTTAAATAATAAAATTATCAGTAAAATATTTAAAAATCTATGTACTTAAAATTTTTAAATATTTATAAGTTAATTTAAATTTCCTGATTTTCAATAATTCTGTTCATTGCATTGATATATGCTTTTATGCTTGCCTCTATTATATCGGTGCTGATACCTCTTCCCGGAATTTCCATCCCGTTGCTGGCTACAATAATTTTTACAGCACCAATTGCATCCTTTCCCTCTGAAACAGCTTCAATACTGTAATCAATTAATTTTGTATTGATTTTTGTTATCTGATCAATTGCCTTAAAGGAAGCATCTACCGGACCGTCACCAAAATGGACAGCTTCAAAAAGCTTGCCCTTTATTTCAATTCCTACAGTTGAAGTGGATTTTATATTTGTTCCGCTTAGAATATGATAATAATTTAATTTAAAATATTCTGCTATTTCACTTATCTCATCCTGAACAATAGCTTTTAAATCATTATCGTTTATTGCCCCTTTTTTCTCTGCAAGTGATTTAAACCTTTCAAAAGCTTTTTCAATTTCTACTTCATTTAAGTTAAATCCTAAATCTTCAAGTCTTTTTACGAATGCATGTCTGCCGGAATGCTTTCCCAGAATAAGTTTTGATGAAGACAGTCCTATATCTTCAGGTTTCAATATTTCATATGTTGACCTGTCTTTGAGCATGCCGTCCTGATGGATTCCTGCTTCATGAGAAAAAGCATTCTTTCCTACGATAGCTTTATTTGGCGCAATCATATATCCGGTTAATGAAGTAACCAGATTTGAAGTTTTTGCAATTTCTCTGATATTTATATCAGTATAAAAATTTAAATTCTTTTTTCTTGTATCAATAATTAATGCAATTTCTTCAATTGCAGCATTGCCGGCACGTTCTCCAATTCCATTTACGGAACATTCAATCTGTCTTGCACCTTTATCAGCAGCAAGTATTGAATTTGCAACAGCCAGTCCCAGATCGTCATGGCAGTGTACACTGACAATTACATTTTCAATACCCCTGACATTATCCATAAGATATTCAATCAAACTTGAATATTCCAGAGGAAGTGCATAACCAACTGTATCAGGAACATTTATAACTGTTGCCCCATTCTTTATGGCAATTTCATACATTTGTGCCAAATATTGTCTATCGCTTCTTGTTGCATCCATGGCAGAAAATTCAATGTTGTCAGTATATTCCCTGCATTTTTTTACAGACTGAGCCGCAATTTCAAGAACTTCCTGCCTTGATTTATTTAACTGATATTTCAAATGAATATCGGAAGATGAAATAAATGTATGAATTACAGGATTTGAAGCACCTTTTAATGCCTCACCCGCAGCATCAATATCCTTAAAATTTGCTCTTGCAAGAGCAGCAATGGATTTATCCCTTATAACCTTTGAAATTTCTTTTACAGCATCAAAATCGCTTTTTGAAGAAATCGGAAATCCTGCTTCAATAACATCAACATTTAATTTTTGGAGCTGATAAGCTATTTCCAGTTTTTCCTTCACATTCAGATGCATGCCTGGCGCCTGTTCTCCGTCCCTTAAAGTTGTATCAAATATATAAATTTTCTGTGCCATTTTTATCTTAACCTTCTTTATAAATTTATGAATTTAAAATATTTAAATTTTTTTTATTCCCTGACTGAATTATCTTGTAATTATTTATATTTTTTTAATTTCATTTTTACAGGAAGCGCAATTATTACGTGGAAGATAATAAATGTCAAAGAATAATATTCCGTAATTAAAGATTAATAATTTTAATATTTGAAAAACCCGACAGTTTTTTAAATTCCTGCAGCATTTTTTCATCAACTTCGCAATCGAGGTTCAAGCCCATAAGGGCTTCCCCGCTCACTACCTTTCTTCCTACATGCATTGCTGCAATATTAACCCCTAATTTTCCAAAAGCTGTTCCAATTCTGCCAATCTGTCCGGGGATATCTTTGTAACTGATAAAAGCCATATACCTGGATGGAACCATATCAATTTCAAATTTATCAACTGCTATAAATCTCGGGATATTTTTTATTCCTGTAACAGTACCTGAAACAGACAAATCAAGTTCTGCCCCTTTTCCCTTAAGAGTAATTAAATTAACATAATCCTGTGATTTTGGATTTTTAACTTCTTTTATCTTCAAGCCCTTTTCCCGGGCAATAAGGTTTACATTTATTATATTTATTGTCTCATCCGTATATTTTTGCAAAATCTCAACCAGAATTACTGAAACCAGAAAGTCGGTTTTAAGTTCTGCTATCCTGCCAAAAAAACCAATTTCCAGTTCTTCAAGGTTGCCTTCAAACAATTGGGAAAATAATGATCCTAAATCAGTGCCTAATTTTAAAAAAGGACTTACCGTTTGATATATTTCCTCATTAAATGACGGAAGATTCACTGCAGAACTTGCAGGTTCACCTTTCAGGACTTTGCTTACCTCCTGAGCAACAATCATATCTGCTTTTTGCTGAGCTTCTGATGTGGAAGAACCAAGATGGGGTGTGCATATAACATTTTCCAGTTCAAACAGCCTCGATTTTTTGCATGGCTCATTTTCGAAAACATCAATACCTGCAGCGCTGATTTGTCCTTCCCTTAAAGCATCGTATAAATCATCTTCGATAATTATTCCACCTCTTGATACATTAATAAGGATCGTACCCTTTCTCATTTTCAGAAGCTCTTCCCTGTTAATCAAACCGGCAGTCTCCCTCGTTCTTGGAAGATGGATGCTTATTATATCTGAAACATTGTATATATCCTCAATTGTTTCAGCCTTTTTTATACCTGACTGCCAGAATTTATCCTCTGAAACATAAGGGTCATAAGCAAAAACATTTAATCCCAAACACAAAGCTTTTTTTGCAACCTGATGTCCTATCTTTCCAAAACCAATTATTCCAAGCGTTTTCCCTTCAAGTTCAAAACCCTGAAATTTATTTCTGTCCCAGTTACCTGATTTTGTAGCAGGGTTTGCAAGATGAATTTTTTTTGCAAGACATAAAATAAGTGCAATTGCAAATTCTGCTGCTGAGATTATATTACTCATAGGCGCATTGATAACTGCAATGCCTTTTCTGGTTGCTGATTTTAAATCAATGTTATCAATATTGGTTCCGGGCCTGCCAATTACTTTTAAATTTTTTGAATTTTCAATAACTGCAGAAGTAACTATGGTTGAGCTTTTAATTATCAGTCCATCATAATTTCTTATTTCATCTTCCAGTTCAGCAGCAATTATATCTTTTTTAATAACAACTTCAAAATCTTCAGCCAGACTTTTTACTGCTTTTTCTGAAATCTCATCAGTTATTAATATCTTTTGATTGTATTCCATTTCATTTCCTTATTGTAAAGAATTATTTTAATTTAATCTTTTACCTTCATATTAAACACAATTCATAAAAAATAAAACATATTACAAGATTAAATTAAAATATAATTTCAGGATTTTTTACCGCGTGCTACAGCAATCATGCCAGTTCTTACAAATTCAAGTATTCCGTATGGTTTCAATAATTCCTCAAATGCATTGATTTTGGTTTCTGTACCGGTAAGTTCCAGCATCATCGAATTTTTTGTGACATCAACTACATTTGCCCTGAAGATGTTTACAATTTCCATAATCTCCGACCTGTTTTTATTTTCAGAATTTATCTTTATCAGCACTAATTCCCTCTGAACAGAATTAGCAGGATCAAGTTTTTGTATTTTTAGAACATTTATCAGCTTATGCAACTGTTTTGTCACCTGTTCCATGCTTTCAATATCGGTATTTACCACAATGGTGATTCTTGAAATTCTTTCATCTTCCGTAGGAGCTACCGCAAGACTTTCAATATTAAAACCTCTTCTGCTGAAAAGTCCTGAAATTTTTGCCAGAACTCCTGATTTGTTTTCAACTAATACAGATATTATATGATTCATATTCCTGCCTGCCTATGATCTAACATTTCACTGATAGGTGCACCTGGAGCAACCATCGGAAAAACATTTTCCTCAGGATCAATCCAGAAATCTATCAAAACCAGATTATTAATACTGATTGCTTTTGCAATTGTCTCTTTGACATCCTTTTTTTCCTTAACACGAAATCCTACTCCGCCATAAGCTTCAACAAGCTTTACAAAATCAACACAGCCTCTTACACAGGTTTCAGAGTATCTTTTATCATAAAATATTTCCTGCCATTGTTTTACCATTCCAAGACTGCCGTTATTTAATAGTATAATCTTTATGGGAAGTTTATTAACAACTGCAGTAGCAAACTCCTGTGATACCATTTGTATGCTGCCGTCGCCTGCTATATCAAAAACCAGTTTATCCGGCTTTCCAAATTGAGCGCCGATTGATGCAGGCAAACCAAAACCCATGGTTCCCAAGCCGCCGGAAGATATAAATGTTCTTGGTTTACTGCATTTATAATATTGGGAAGCCCACATTTGATTTTGCCCTACTTCTGTGCAGATAATGGCATCTCCATTTGTTAATTCATGAACAGTTTCTATAATAAATCCCGGTTTCAGGCTGTTTGTGTTTCTATCAAAATAAATGGGATTCTTTTCCTTCCATTCCATAACAGTCTTTCTCCAGTTTGAAAAATCAGCTCTACTTTTTTCTTCAGTAATCTTTTTATACTCAGCGATTAAATCATTTAAAACTGAAGCTGCATCACCAACAATTGGAATATTGACTTTAACATTTTTACCTATTTCTGCCGGATCAATATCAATATGAATTACTTCAGCATTTTTTGCAAATTCACTTAATTTGCCTGTTACTCTGTCATCAAATCTGACTCCAATTCCTATAATCAGATCAGTATTTACAAATGCCATGTTCGCATATTTTGTTCCATGCATTCCTGCCATTCCAAGAGAAAGCTCTTTATCTTCAGGATATGACCCTTTGCCAAGCAGGGAAGTTATTACAGGTATTCCTGCATAATCAGCAAATTCCTTAAGTAAACTGCTTGCATTGGAAGAAATTACACCACCACCTGAAAATATTACAGGTTTTTTACTGTTATAAATTCTACTTGCAGCTTCCTTTATTTGTTTCAGATTCCCCTTTACTGTAGGTTTATATCCGGGAAGGTTAATTTCGCCTTTTACATGTTCATCAATCAAAGCATTTTGAACATCCACAGGTATGTCCACAAGAACAGGTCCCGGTCTCCCGGTTGAAGCAATATGGAAAGCTTCCCTGATAATGTCAGGAAGATCTTTTACATGTTTTACAAGGTAGTTATGTTTTGTTATGGGTGCAGTAATGCCTGTTATATCAGCTTCCTGAAAGGAATCAGTACCTATTTCTCCTGTTGAAACCTGTCCTGTAATTGCAACTATTGGTATGGAATCCATATAGGCATTAGCAATACCTGTTACCAGATTTGTTCCTCCCGGACCGGAAGTAGCCATACAAACTCCTGTTTTGCCTGTGGCTCGTGCATATCCGTCTGCTGCATGTGCAGCACACTGTTCATGTCTGACCAGAATATGTTTTATTTTCTTTTCATCATAGATTGCATCATATATTGGAATTACCTTTCCCCCAGGATATCCAAAAATATATTCAACACCTTCATTTTTCAGACATTTCAATAACATTTGTGAGCCGTTAATCTTGCCCATTATTTCTCCCGTTTTATTTTTTAACATTTATCATTTTTTAAAAAAACCTGATTTTTATTTAAAATTATCATGCATAATACTGTTTATTTCTGCTTTAATTTACTGCAAAACAGCGCCCCTTGAAGCCGAAGTTACCAGTTTTGCATATCTGTTTAAATAACCTTCCCTTATTTTAGCTTGCGGTGCTTTCCAGTTCTTAAGCCTTTTACTAATCTCATCATCAGATACAAGCAAATTAATACTGTTATTATTAATATCTATCTCAATAACATCACCTTCATTTACAATGGCAAGCGGTCCGCCAGCCATTGCCTCAGGAGAAATATGCCCAATTGAAGCACCTTTGGTTGCTCCTGAGAATCTGCCGTCTGTAATCAATGCAACCTCCTTATCCAGTCCAATTCCTGCTATGGCAGAAGTTGGGGCAAGCATTTCCCTCATGCCGGGCCCGCCCTTAGGTCCCTCATACCTTATTACTATTACATCTCCTGAATTTATTTTACTTCCCATTATAGCTGATACAGCTTCTTCTTCACTGTCAAATATTCTGGCTGCACCCTTATGTTTATACATTGAAGGATCTACTGCAGATTTTTTAACTACAGCTCCTTCCGGAGCAATATTTCCGTATAATATCTTTAATCCTCCATCAGGCAGATAAGCATTATCAACAGTTCTTATCACTTCCTTATTTAATATTTTGCAACTGCTTATATTATCTTTTACCTTTTTTCCTGTTACAGTAATTAAATCTCCATCAATCATATTGTTTTTTAAAAGTTCATTCATTAATGCTTCAATGCCTCCAGCCATATACAAATCAAATATATGGTAGCTTCCTGCAGGGCTTAACCTGCACAGATTTGGTGTTTTTGCGCTTATTTCATTTACCAGGTCAAGGGAAAAGCTGATTTTTGCTTCATTGGCTATTGCCGGTATATGAAGTATTGTATTGCTTGATCCTCCAAGCGCCATATCAACTGCAAGTGCATTTTTAATGGATTTTAAATTAACTATATCACGCGGTTTTATATCATTTTTAATTAGATTTAAGATTTCCATTCCTGCTTTTTTTGCAAGTCTTATTCTTTTTGAATATACTGCAGGAATTGTACCATTTCCGGGAAGCCCCAGACCCAAAGCTTCTGTCAGACAATTCATTGTATTTGCTGTAAACATGCCGGAGCAGCTTCCGCAAGTTGGACATGCTTCTTCTTCAATACAATATAGATCCTCCATGGTATATAATCCCTTGCTGAATTTTCCTATGGCTTCATAACAGGTATTATAATCAATATCCCTGTCATTAAACTTTCCTGTCAGCATGGGACCGCCACTGATTACTATTGCAGGTATGTTTAATCTTAATGCAGCCATTATCATTCCGGGAATTATTTTGTCGCAATTAGGTACAAGAACCAGTCCGTCAAAAGGATGAGCCATGCAGACAGTTTCAATACTGTCGGCAATCAATTCCCTTGATGCCAGAGAATATTTCATTCCCGGATGATTCATCGCAACTCCATCGCAAACCCCTATAGTTGAAAATTCCTGGGGAGTTCCTCCTGCAATTTCTATGCCGGTCTTTACAGCATCAACTATATTTTTTAAATGAATATGCCCCGGTATCAACTCGTTAAATGAATTTGCAATACCTATTATCGGCCTCCCGATTTCCTCATTTGTAAAACCAAGAGATTTTAAAATAGACCTGTGAGGCAGTCTTGCAGGTCCTTCCTTCATTAAATCGCTTCTCACATTTCCTCCAGAAAAACTTAAATATTATCTTTAATAATTATTTTTTATTTTAATTTATTTTAATTTTAAATTTTATTTCAAATTACTTTTAGATTACAGCTATTTTTATTATTATTTTTTAAAAAAATTTTTAAAAAATGCAAAATGCACTATTGTTTAGTTTAATGGATACAATCAAGTATAAAGAAAAAGATAAAGGAAAAAATCAAATTCTTTAGGGGATTATATCCGAAAATCAGAGTATAATACCCTTGAGAATGAGGCTTAAGAGTATAATAATGACGATAGAAACTACTCCGGTTGATTTAACCGGAAAATGCTTTTGTTTTAATTCTGATATATTTAATTTAATGCTTTCCATTAAAAGCCCTTAATTTCTATCATACGCTTATGAATTGAAAAAAAATTTTAGCATACATACATAAATAAAACAATAAAATTAAGGAAAAAAAATTAAGGGAATCTTTTTATTTAAGATTCCCTTAATATATTTTTATTTTATCAGATATTAAATTAAATACTTATCATGTTATTATTATTTACTTTAATTTATTTCCACAATTTGGACAGAATACTTGATTTGGTTCAACCTTGGCACCACAGTTTGCACAGAATTTAACTTCTTCCTTTTTCTCTTCGGAAGGTTTTTCTTCCTTCTCTCCCTTTGGCTGTTCTTCTTCAGTTTTAGCTGTTACCTGCTGAGGTACAGGCTGCTGATATATTGGCGGCTGCTGAACCGGCGGCTGATTTCTTCTTCTTGTAACAACAAGAACAACTATTACAATAATTGCAATTATCAATACGAGGGGTATAACAATTAATAATATTAAAACTGTTGTTGTAAGCTTTGAGCTTGCTTTTGTAGTAACGGGAGTAGCAGTAGTTTGTTCAATAGTTGTTTCAGCCTGTGAAACAGTAGTTGTTTCCTGAACAAGAGGTTTATCCTGTCCCATGCTGGATTGAGCTTTTGCCTTATATTCCATTACAAGCAGGTGTCCGGCGCTTAAATTTAATACGGCATCAAAATGTTTTATAGCTTCACTGAAATGCTGAAGTCTGAACATTACCAGACCTGTTTTCCATTCCTCATCAACCATTCCAAGCTTATTTTCAACATTTAATAATGTTTTAATATCATTGCTTGGCCTGATATAATTATTTGTGGTATCCGTACCTGCAGATACAATACCTATTACATTTCCATTTTTATCAAGAACGGGCCCGCCGCTGTTTCCGGGTCTTACATCTCCCTGAATTTGAATCCATTCAGTGCCCCCAACCATTTGTTTTCCGCTTATTGTTCCATTGGTAACAGTTGGATTTAAAGTATTATCCTGGCCAATGTCGGATGTCCATGGATAACCAATAACAGTTACAGGATCCTGGATTTCTATCATTGAAGAATCTCCAATTATTGCGCTTGAAAGTGCTCTTCCTGTCTGCGGAGTAATTCTTATTATTCCAATATCTCTTTGTTCAAATGTACTCATGGAAACAACTTCAGCTCTTAAATATGAACTTTTTCCGGGACCTTCAGGCTGGGAAGCAACAGCAGTATTAAATTGTACATATACTTCCAAATCATAAGGCGGTCCTTCATGACCTTCAACTTTTATGTTTTCATAAGCCCAGTTCCAGTCTGCATCGGTCCAGTCATCAAGTTGTCCCGCATTACCATATGCATCCATAAGATATGCATAAATCAGATCATATTTAAACTCGGCTTCATTAATATCGAGAACATGTCCTGCTGTTACGATATGTCCTGTTTGAGGATTTACGACAAAGCCGGTTCCTCCGAATGCTTCATAGTAATAATCACTCCATTGATTTGTCCATGGATCAAGAACATAACCATAAAATATTGATGTTATATAGCACACCGAAGGTTCAACCAGAAGAACCTTATCTGCTGAAGTCAGTTGATAATTTGCCACATCATCCGGCAGCTTCGAGGATGAAGTTGTTTCATCAGCAAAAATAAGGGCGGTAAAACTCGAAATGAATACAAATACAATAATAAAAATCAGGATTTTGAAAAACTTTTTCGGCATTGTTTTCTCCTCAAGTAGTAATTTGATTTTTAAAATTTATATAAAATTAATTATAAATTCTTTTTATTGACTGTCAATCAAATACCATAAAATATTATATTTTAAATAATTGTTTATTACATAAAACCTTGAAATATTAATTTAATATGAAATACCGGTATTTTATATTAAATTATTTTCCTGTAATATTCCAGATATATCGGAATAACTATCCTGGAATCAAATTTTAAAGCTGTTTTTCGCGCTTCCGCTGACATTATTTCCATTTTTCTTTTACTGCTTAAAATATCAAGGCAAGCATTTACCATGGAGTTTATATCATCAGGGTCAAAAAGATAACCGCATACACCATTTGCTACAACTTCCTTTAATCCTCCAACATTTGTGCCTATTACCGGAAGTCCGCAGCTTAAAGCTTCAAGAGCTGAAACCCCGAAACTTTCACTTTTTGAAGGCAAAAGATATAAATTGGCGCTATTAAGTAAAGGAATTACATTATCCTTTCTTCCCAAAAAAATTACTTTGTCATTTAAATCAAATCTTTTTACAGTTTCCTTTGCAAAAGCAAATTCGGGACCATCACCGACAAGTATCAATTTGCAGTTGATTTCCCGGTTTATCCTGCAGAATATTTCGATTATATTCCTTATATTCTTCACGGGCCTGAAATTGGAAATATGAATGATGCCAAGTTCATTATTTTTTATCAGTCCAAGCTTCTTTTTGTCAGTCTCGTTCCGTTTATATTTTGAAGTATCAACAAAATTATAAATAACCTCAATATTTTTATTAATATTGAATGTATCAATAGTTAGTTGCTTAAGATACTTTGAAACACATGTAATCCCGTTGCTGCTTTCAATGCAAAATTTTGTTAATTTATAAAATGAACTGTGGTTTCCAACTATCGTTATATCCGTTCCATGCAGAGTAGTTATAAATTTAAAATTGGAATCTTTGCCTAACATTCTTTGCGTTAAATATGCAGATGCTGCATGAGGAATTGCATAATGAACATGCATGATATCAAGACCCTCATTTTCAAAAATTTCAGTCATTTTTACACTTAAAGACAGGCTGTACGGAGGGTATTTAAATAAAGGATATTCCAGAACTTCTACTTCATGAAAATAAATATTTTTATAAAATTTGTTGATTTTAAAAGGCAGTTCATAACTTATGAAATGTACCTGATGACCTCTTTTTGCAAGTTCTATACCAAGCTCGCTTGCTATAGCCCCGCTGCCGCCGTAAGTTGGGTAACATGTTATCCCTATTTTCATATTGCCTTGCTCATTTTTATGATTATAAAATTGAAAATAAGTTATAAATTCAGTTTCCAGATTATCAAAACCGTAAATTTTAAAAAAATAAAAAAAATTTCAATATTTTACATAATTAAAAAAACTTAAAGGATCATTAATTTTTATTCTTGAATTTATGAAATACGGCTCTCCAAAACCTGCATTGATTTTAAGCCCGAAATATCTTGATCTGGTATGCAGTATATCATTGAAAGTTTTAGTGCTTATATGTGTTATTACGTCCTTTTTAATGGTACTGAAAAATTGGGATTTATATGCGGTGACTACTTCAACTTTTTTTTCAAAGACATCTGTAATATCGGTTATAAATACCGGTTTAAATTCAAAATGCAGCATATAGTTTAACACAATATCCGGCCTGTATGAATTCAGGGCTATTTCATACTTTACCAGGCCTGAAATAAAAATACTGTCTTTTATAAGTTTATGTGCATTTTCATGATCAGGATGTCTGTCATTATGATAAGGGATAAGTACCATTTTTGGCTGGTATTTCCTTAATATTTCTATTACCCTATTTCTGCTTGAAATATCATTATTAATATTTCCATCTTCAAGTTCCAGATTTTCCCTTATATCAAGTTCAAGTATGTCTGTTGCCACCTTTGTTTCCTGAGATCTGATCTTAAGGTTTCCATTACTTGAAAGTTCTCCTCTGGTTAAATCTATTATTCCGGTTTTATAACCAAGATATTTTAATTTAAGCAATAATCCTGCGCAACCCATCTCTGCATCATCGGGATGCGGTCCAAAAGCTAAAACATCAACTTTCATAATTTCTTTTATTGCTCCTTTAATTTATTTCAATTAACTTATGAAAAAAATCAAAAGTTTTAAAATTTGTATTAATTTTATCAATCAACTCAAAACCGTATCTGTTAATATATTCAAAAATATTAATTTCTCTTTCCTGCATTTTTCCTGCAGGTAATAAATTATTATAAATTTTTGAAAGTGCTTCAACAATAAAACTGTTTTTTTTCTTATATTCGCTGATTATTCTTTTACCTAAAATCTGTGTTTCCTTTTTTAAATTCTGCTTAATTCTTCCAAATGCATCTTCTGCTTCAATACCTTTTTCTGAAAGCTCTTTCATGTAATCCTGCAGCAGCTCAGAAAGATTGATTTCCAGATTCTGAAGGAATTTTTGATAATCAAAACCTATCAGGTTTTTTAATATTTTATTTGCCATAACATCCTGACTGGAGTCCATATCATCATAGCTTATATTTATTTTACTCATTGCTTTTTGAACCTTTTTTTCTACAATTGCAGCAGACATCCTTGGATACAATATTGGAGGTTCGATTCCATATAACGTATAAACATCTTTTAATTGAGCATAATAACTTATTTCACCAGGTCCGCAAACAGTAATTATATTTGGGAGAACATAATCCTGAAATAATGGCCTGAGTACTACATTCAAGCTTACATTTGAAATATTTTTAAAAATTATGTCTGTTAATGCATTTTTATCCAGTTTATTTTTCCTTATTTTAAATGATTTTTCAAAAGTAAAAGTATTTTCAGTTGAATATTTTATTTTTTCTCTGCCGTTTTCAGTATTCAGGAAAAAATCCAGATTACCTTTTGCAAGTTTAAGTTGCCGGTGATATCTTTCGTTTTCAAGTTCCCTGCCGGTAAATTCAACAATTCCATTTATTTCATTAAATTTGTTTAAATCAAAACTTATTAATTCCATTGCCAATCTTTTAATTCCTGGTATTTCAGGGTCAATAATGACAAGACCATATTTATCAAATAATTTTGAGAGAATCATTGAATAAAATTTTGATATACTTATTCCTGAACTTTTTTTCCCCGTTTTTAACAAACTGATTATATTATTTAAAAATTCAGCAATTTCTCTTTTAAAGTCACTTTCTGCAAGGCTATCTGTTAACTTTCTTGTTGCTTCTTCATATTCATCTACAGGAAGAATTATTTTTGAATAGGAAAAGCCGCTTAAATATTCAGGTATATCAATAGAAATTTTTTCCATCTGACTGTCAGATATTTTAATGCTTTTTATTTCAGGCAGATCATTGTCATCAGAAGCATTCCAGAACATTGGTACAACGTTTAAATTAAAATTGTTTTTTAAATAACCGGCAATATTTAATAAAGTTATAACTTTATAAATTACAAAAACAGGTCCGGTAAAAATTGCAGGCTGTTGTCCTGCAATCACAGCAAAAGTATTTTCATCTTTCAGCATGTTTATATGCTTTAAGGTATTTGCACCACAACTAATTGACATATTATATTCAAGCAGTTCATTAAAGATAATCTCTCTGAATTTATTGTTATAAGAATTTCCAACGTACTTGATTCTCCTGGAATATGATTCCTTCAATCTGTAGTCATAACTGTAAAAATCCTTTAATTTGTTAAAATTAAATATATAATCATAATACAGTTTATTGTAATAAAAATTTTCATTTATTGTGTTTTTAATAGTTATCATCTTTCAGTATTTTATATTCAATCAATTAATAAATTCGGCACCAATAATTTATTTCAGTATAAGACTGTGCATAAAATTATGATTATCATTTGGAATAAGTGCAATAAAAAATATATAAAAAATTTTCATAAAGCTATTACGTTTATAATTTCCTGATAATTTTCAGTACCTTAACATATTAAGAATTATTAAAATTTATTACAAATACAAAAACTAAAAAATTTTAAAAATTTTTTTATTTGCATATTGACATTAATAATATGAATTGATATATTTGTAATTGTCTTAGAGCCGGAGGCAACCTTTAGAAAGAACTGAAATTTGCTAACGAAAGTAAACAAAGATTAAGAAAATTTCTGAAAAGTCCCTGAGAAAAGTTCTAAGAAGAACTCCGAGATGTTAAGTAACCTAAAGTGTAA
>JAMDDL010000109.1 GCA_023488645.1 Actinomycetota bacterium
ATCAATGATTCCAATATCCATTGGAGGAATAGGTGTCAGGGAAGGAACTTTTGTTGTTCTGGTTGGAGCACTGGGGGGAGAAAAAAATATAGCAACAATTATGTCAATAGCAATCCTCATAATGATATTAATCCCGGGTATTACAGGCGGCATTATTTATGCATTAAGACCTTATATGGATAAGAAAAGAATTTATTAATTCGCGACATCGCCTAACTGTGGTATATCCAAAATAGTTACCCTTATGATAAAATAAGATGCAGGACGTAGGTACTTCAGATATACCGCTGCACATTATCTGAAATTTTAACAACTGTTTGAGGTGA
Source organism: Actinomycetota bacterium (assembly GCA_023488645.1). GTDB lineage: Bacteria > Actinomycetota > Humimicrobiia > Humimicrobiales > Humimicrobiaceae > JAMDDL01. Next base: position 327 of record JAMDDL010000109.1, read on the forward strand.
TGAATGATAAAAGAAAAAATTTTTAAGAGAGAGTTAGATAAAATTGTTGATATTAGCGAGAAATTTGGTGCAAAGAAAGTGTTATTATTTGGTTCATGCATTGAGGATATTAACTCAGCTCATGATATTGATATAGCAGTTAGTGGAATTAAGCCAAGAGAGTTTTTTACATATTATGGTAAAGTATCCATGGAAGTAGAGGATGAAGTGGATATAGTAGATTTGGACGAGGTAAGAGAACATCTTTATAAAAGAATTTTATCCAAGGGGAAGATTCTATATGAAAGAGGAGTATAAGGAACTAAGAGAAGATGTGTTAGACGAAGAAAAGGCAATTAAGGAAACCTTAGAAAGACTCTCTAATGCCCGAAGTAAATTTGATTCCAAAGTTAAGGATTATCTGTTAATAGATAATATTGAAGCACTATGGATTGACATAAAGAAGGCCACTTCTGATTTTTGGGATAAGTTATGACTTATGGGTAGTTGGGAGGTATCAGTATGAAATTAAAGTTCGAAGAGATGTGTTCACCTGAAATTGAAGAATTCATAAAAAAAGAAGGTATGGTAATAATACCTATCGGCGCCTGCGAAGAGCACGGCAGACATCTTCCGGTAATTACTGATACTGAAATGGCTTACAGGGCAGCAATTGATGCGGCAGAAAAACTCTCACAAAAAATTCCAGTTTCTGTACTTCCTGCGGTTTGGTTTGGCTATACTGTAGCAATGCTGAAAAATTGGGCAGGCACTATTACCATAAAACCAAAGGTTCTTATTGATTTACTGCATAATATCTGTGAGTCACTTATAGATATGGGAATTGATAAAATTTTATTTGTAAATGGACATGGTAACAACCCCGGTGTTCTTGATGTTGTTGCCAGAACTGTTGGAGATGATTTCAAAGTTTTTCCCGGCATTACAAATATTTTTAACTGCTGGGATAAGGAATATATAAAACAGCACAGAAAATCAAAAATTGGAGGAATAGGCCATGCTTGTGAGATAGAAACTTCGGTAATGCTTTATCTGTCAGGAAACTTGGTAGATATGTCGCTTGCTGATGATACTGATATTATGAAAAGTGATCTTAGAAATTGTCCGGTTGATTGGGGAACTTCAAAACCAAAAAGACTTTATCTTTCAACCTGGTATCTGGAAAACAGCACTTATGGTGGAGCAGGAGATCCAACTGATGCTACCAGAGAATTCGGGGAGGTAGTTCACAAGATGACTGTTGAGAGACTATGTGATGTAATTGAAGAATTTTATGAAGTTCAGAAAAAACTTAAAGGCAGAAAATTAAAAAGAAAATGCAGCAAATTCTAAAAAATCAGAATTGATTTAAGAATTGATCAATATTATTTATTTCAAGATTTGCAAATAAAATAATAAATGTAAAAAAATAATAAATTTATAATAAAAAAAATTTATATTTCAGATTTTTTAGTTTTATAAAAAGGCATGCTTATTATTACCATTGAAAGCACCCCCAGAATTACAGTAAATGAAAGCATCATGATGTGATAGCTGAAACCAACTGTTATTGATAGTTCCCTGGGAAATCCAAGAGCAACAAATGCCAGGGCAAAAGCTCCTTCATAAGTTCCAAAGCCTGCAAGCGCATGTGTTGGAAGTACGGCAGAAATTTCCGCTACTACTGTAGCAAGAAATATTACCCAGAAATTCAAGCTTGCAAATCCATACCCCATTGGTTTTAAGATTGAATGAATAGCCATATAATATGCTACAAATTTAAGAACCCTGCAGATAATGGAGTAAAAATAAACCCTGCCATATATTCTTCTTTGCTTTATTATTTCAATACTTGTATTTATATCCTGAAGCTTTCTGTAAATATACTGCACTACTTTATTTCTGCCAATCCTGGTTTTTATCATTAGTTTATTTATCAGACCAATAAAGAATTTAATTATTACAGAAAGGTAAAACAATAAAAAAAGTGAAACAATTAAGAGAAAAGCGGCAATTAAAATTACAGGCAATGAAGAAATTGACATGCTCCCAAATCCTATAGTTATCCATACAATTATGATGGCTATTACAATAAGTGAAAAAACAATGGCAAGATCAAATACCATCACCAGTGCCAGAGTTGAAATTCCAACTTCGACCGGAAATTTGAACTTTCTTGTTAAGACATAGATATAAGATATTTCTCCTGTCCTTGCAGGAAGAACCATGGTAAATGCATTTCTGATCAGGGCAATAAAGAACATATCAGAAAGCCTTATTTTATTTGTACCTACAAGGAGTTGTTTTCTGTAACCTCTGAATATGTCGCTTATCAGAACAATGATAAAAGCAGATATCAGTGAAGGTTTGTAGCTGTTTACAATAGCATTTTTAATATCACTAAGGCTGATGCCCCTTAAAAGAAATAATACAAGAAATATCCCAAACCCGACAACTATTACTATATTTATTACCCTTAATGTCAGGTTTCTTCTTTTTTTTCTATCCTGTTTATTGTCTGGCGATATTTTTGCAGTTATATTTGTATCTGTAAAATTGCTAGTATTTTTAATCAATTTTTTCTTTTATCTCTTTTTTAATTTCTTCCCATGAAATTTCGAGCTTGCTGTAGCCCAAAATATTACATAAATCAGATAATTTGTAAATGCTATATGAAACAAAAGGAATAAAAAATCATTTGCCGCTTAAATAATTTTTGACATATTTAAAGGTTTTTTTAGGTCCGTTATGAAACAGGTGGGAAAAAAACTTCACAGGCAGACTGCCGCTTTGCCTTTGTCTGTCTCTTCCTGCATAATTGTTATTTTTATTTTCTTCCGATTCTTTGCTTTTTTTAGAGCTTTTAAAGGGGTCCATGCAGTATTTTAAAATTGGAATACAAACTTTATCCCAGGTATATTCTTTTGCTGTTTCTCTTAAGTTGCTTACGCATTTATTGTAAAATTCCCTATCCTGGGCAAGTTTTAATATCGCATTTACAATATCTTCAGGGTCTTTTTCCTTTACCGATATTCCCAAAGTTTGCTTGTCAATTAAATCGCTGAAAAAATCACCCTCGGTTGAAATCATGGGAAGACCTGCCCACATGTAATCAAGAGCTCTTGTTCTGAATGCAAATCTTGTTTCAATATGTACAGGATGAGTAATAATACCTGCATCAGATTCAACTAGATAATTTTGTCTTTCATCATATTTAATCCAGTTAAAATTAAAAAATACATTATTTTCATAAACACCTGTGCTTTTTGCCAGGCTTACTGTTTCATTAACAAGATCAAATTCTTTAACAAGGGGATTTGGATGTTTTATACCCATAAAGAATAGTTTAATATCTTTCCTTTTTTCCCAAACTATTTTCATTGCATTAATAAGAGATAAGGTATCAAACCAGTTATAAATACCCCCTCCCCATAAAACCACAAAGTCATTTTTCTCTATCCCTTTAACTACCCCCTTTAAGACATTTCTTTCATGAACAGGTTTATTTTCAGGAAGGCCAAACGGAACAACATCTATCATTTTTCTTAAAGTGGGATCCGGAGCATATGTAACAGGATTAACTCTGCCCAATGCTGAAAGCATTCCAAGCCAGTAATCCCTCTGTCTCTCTGAAGCACATATAAAATAATCACCATAATAAAGCTGCTCATTTAAAATTCCTGAAACAAATTTATGAATATCCATATATTCCTTGCCGGGTTTGTTTTTATACTCTTCAAGTGTTGCAAGGTTATAAGGGTCATAGATATCCACAATAAAATACTTGTCAATCGTTTTGAGGCTCTTAAATTTATTAAAAACAATCCCGCCAAACAAAATGATATCTGCCCTTGACGCCAAATTGACTAACGATAAGTCATCAGAGCATTTTACAATCTCAAATTCCATTGGAGGGAAAGCCGGTTCATTAGGTATTGCAAGAATGACATTCATGTATTTTGACAAAACTTTTGCAAAATTCCACACTCTGATTGCTGGTCCAGCCATTTCAGGTGCAACAACATCATTTGAAAGAATAAGTAGCGTTCTTTTTAATTTTTTCTTAAATATCTCATAAATACCAAGTGTTTTTAAAATTTCAATCTGATGCTGCTGATAATCCTTGTCTGCCGACACTGCAAGAAACTGACCCTTAAAATAATTAAAAACTGCCTTGTCATCTCTTTTTCTTGCTTTTTGTATTTTTTCTCTTTTTTCTTTGTGTTTTGAAATATTATCAAGAAAATCCTTTACAGCCATAAGAGAACTTAAAGGTTCAGGCTTAATTTTTAAATCAGCAATTTCCTGTGATAATTTTTTTGACAAAGCCTGCATCTGGGGATTATTTAAATCAAAATTATAATAATTCTTATAATCAAACTTAAAGTCAATAAAGATTCTGCCGAATATGCTGGCAAATGTAGCAGACATTATGTTTGCAAGATTATTTTCGTCATAGTTTTTAAAAATTGAAATTAACGAGTTTCTCTCTTTTAAATATCTTAATTTATCTTCGCTGAAATTTCTGGAAGTTCCGTGATGCACATGATAAACAATTGAATTCGGGGAAAATACTACCTTGTAACCCAGCACCCACAGCCGCCAGCCCAGATCAACATCTTCATAATAAGCAAAAAAGTCCTCATCAAACCCGCCTGCTTCAAGAAAAACATCCTTCCTTATAAGCATCGCTCCGCCGTTAACGAACGGCAGATATCTTTCAA
>JAMDDL010000210.1 GCA_023488645.1 Actinomycetota bacterium
ACCGTATATGACCCTCTCAGAAGAGCTTGAGCAAATTAATACTATCTTTATAGATACTGCTCCCATTATTTATTATATCGAAGCTAATCCTCAGTTTGGGACGCTTGTTAAAGTAGTTATTGATTCTTTTCAATCAAATAATTTGAGTGCTTTTTCTTCTGTCATAACTCTTACTGAAGTTTTATCTAAACCAATTGAAACCGGAGATGAGAAGCTGGCAGAGAAATTTGCTGAATTTCTTAAAAATGGAAAAAATCTTAGTCTGATAGAAATTTCCACTGATATAGCAGATAAGGCTGGAAGATTGAGAGGACAATATAAAGACCTTAAAACCATAGATGCTATTCAGATTTCGACAGCTATAGAGGTTGGAGTGGATGCATTTCTAACCAATGATAAAAAGCTAAAACATATAAAAGAAATAAAGATTCTGGTTTTAAGTGATTATTTAAATTCTGATTCATAAGCTGCGACTTATATCTCCTTATGTATCATCATTTGCAACGAGATAACCTTTACAATTTGTCAGGTTCCAGAAGCAGGCTATGATTGATTTTAGGATAAGATATTCTAAAAGTGAGGTATCTGTAGAAAAATCTCCTGAATTCTTTCAATTCCACACTATAAAAATAATGCAATATAATGTCAAACTGAATTATTGCAATTTAATTAATAATGGTTAATAATTTTAAATATTTTTTTATAAAGATGCAGGGAAGGAACTGATAATAATAAATGGAAAATAATTATATCTGTGAACTTGAGCAAATAGTAAATCCTGAAAATGTTATTACTTCTTTTGAAGAAAGGTTAACTTACAGCTACGATTCTACAAGACTTGAATACATGCCTGATGTTGTTGTAAGGGTTAAAAATGCTGAGCAGATAAGTCAGATAATGAAACTGGCAAATGAATATAAGATTCCGGTAACACCAAGAGGTGCTGCTACAGGATTAAGCGGAGGCTGTCTTGCAGTTGAAGGCGGAATCCTGCTTGTTATGGTTGATATGAACAGGATAATTGATATAAATCCGGTAGATTTGCTGATAACTGTTGAAGCAGGAGTCATAACTGAAAAAGTCAGCAAGGCTGTTGAACATTTAAATTTATTTTATCCTCCTGATCCGGGAAGCATGAAAAGTTCAACAATTGGAGGAAATATTGCTGAAAATGCGGGGGGTTTAAGGGGATTAAAATATGGAGTAACAAAAGATTATGTAAATTCAATTGAAGCAGTTCTGCCAACCGGCGAAATAGTAACAATGGGTGCAAATACAGTAAAGGCTGTTACAGGATATAATCTGGCAGATCTGATGTGCGGTTCAGAAGGAACACTTAGTATTATTACCAGGGCAACTCTCGGGCTTCTTCCAATTCCACCTGATAGAGTAAGCATACTTGCGTTCTTTAAGGATATGACTGATGCTGCCAAAACGGTAAGAGACATAGTTGCAGGCGGAGTTATAACTGCCACACTTGAGATAGTTGATAATGTTACCATTAATGCGATTGAAGATTTTTTAAAAATAGGCCTTGACAGAACTGTAGGGGCAATGCTTTTAATTGAAGTAGACGGGCAAAAAGGAGCAATTGAAGCAGAGGCAGATATTGTAATAAGAACCTGCAAATCAAACAGCGTACTTTCAGTAAGGCAGGCAAAAAGCGTACAGGAGAGGGACAAGCTCTGGGAAGCAAGAAGGGCAGCTCTTTCTTCACTTTCAAGAATCAGACCATCAACTATACTTGAAGATGCTACTGTACCAAGAAGCAGAATGGTGGAGCTGGTAAATGCTATAAATGAAATTGCAAAAAAATATCAGATGATGATTGGAACATTCGGACATGCAGGAGACGGAAATCTGCATCCTACCATATTAACAGATTTAAGGATTGCCGAGGAAGCAAAAAAAACTGAAAAGGCAATTGAGGAAATATTTAAGGCAACTATTGCCCTTGGCGGTACACTTTCAGGTGAACATGGGATAGGTATAACAAAAGCACAATACCTTAAACTTGAGATCAGTAAGCCTGTTTATAACCTTATGAAAAATATCAAAAGTGTTTTTGACCCAAATAATATTTTAAATCCCGGGAAGATGAAGTGTACATGGGATATTTAGTATGATTTTTTTGCTGAATTGTTTTTGCTAAATAATTTGATAATGGATAATTTGTTAAAATAAAAAAATTATTAAAAAAGGAAGAATTTTGAAATCAGAAGTTAAAACTAGAAACAAAAAGGAAAAGTTTGAAATACTTGAAAAAGGTGATGAACTTTATACCTGCAGCCGGTGCGGGACATGCCTTGCATATTGTCCCGTTTATAAACAAACTCTTGATGAAAGTCTTGCTCCAAGAGGGAAGATGAGCCTGCTTGAAGCAATCAGCAAAGGTAAACTTGAATATACTGATAAGGTATCTGAAAAACTTTTTACATGCACTTCATGCAATTTATGTAAAGGTGAATGTCCAAGTGGTGTAAAACTGGACGAAATGATTGAAACTGCAAAGTCTGATTTAATTGATGCTCATAAATACCCCGAGGTTATTGATATATTAAAAGAAAGAATAAAGTCAGCCTATAATGTGACTTTTGACAGTAATGTTGGAAGGCTTGACTGGGTAAAACAGCTTCCAGAAAGTGAACCGGAGAAATATGTAAAAGAAAAGGCTGATGTTGTTTATTTTGTCGGATGTGTTTCATCATTTTCTCCAAGGTCTTTCGGGATACCTCGTTCAATAGTTCAGGATCTTGACAGCGCTAAAGTTGATTACACACTTCTTGGCGAGGATGAATGGTGCTGTGGTTTTCCGTTAATTAATTCCGGAATAAAAGATGTCACTGCCGATCTTGCAAAACATAATATAGAAGCCGTTAAATCTAAAGATGCAAAACTTCTTGTTTTGTCATGTCCTTCGTGTTATCACACCTGGAAGCACAAATATCCGGAGTACAGCAGTGAAAAAATTGATTTTGAGATACTTCATATTTCACAATACCTTTTAAGGCTTATAAAAGAAGAAAAAATCAGACTTAATCCACTTTCAGGCAGAATAACTTATCATGATCCCTGTGATCTTGGAAGAAATTCAGGTATTTACGAAGAGCCGAGGGAAGTTATAAAAAGCATTCCGGGAATTGATTTTGTTGATCTTTCAGCAAACAGGGAGCTTTCAAACTGCTGCGGCGGAGGCGGAAACCTTGAATCTGTGAACCAGGCTCTTGCATCCAGGATTGCGCTTGCAAAAGCAGATGAGATTATTGAAACCGGAGCAGATATAGTTGTAACTTCATGCCAGCAGTGCAACAGGACAATCGATACTTCACTGAAAAATAAGAAAAAAGAAACTAATGTCAAGGTTAAAGTGATGGATTTGCCTGAACTTGTGCTCCAAAGTATACAGGCAGAAAAATAAGAAATTTAATAATAAAGTTTGCCTTAAATTTTTAAAAGTTATTTGACTTTGGCTGTATTATAAACTAATTAAGCTAAAATGCAGGATTGGATTTTTCAGATTCTGAATTTAAATCAAATTATTAAATTATTTTTGTAAAACAAACAGGAGGTTTAATAATGAACGTTGAAGACTATGAATTTCCGGATGATTTATATTATGAAAAAAATCACTTCTGGGGGAAAATTCTGGAAGACGGCAATATTTTATTTGGCGCAACAGATTATTTTCAGAAAATGGCAGGAGAAATAGTATTTATTGAACTTCCAATGAAAGGTGCTAAAGTTGAACAGGGAAAATCAGTTTCAAGCCTTGAATCAGGCAAGTGGGTAGGAAGAGTGTTTGTCCCCTTTTCAGGTGAAATAATAGAAGTAAACAGTGAACTGGAAGATTCCCCGGAGCTTATTAATGAATCCTGTTATAATGAGGGATGGATTGCAAAAATAAAACCGTCAAAAGTTCAGGAGGAAATAGCAAACCTTATGAAAACAGGTCCTGATTTTGAAGAATTTATGAAAGAAGAAATACAAAAGAATGTCAAAAAATAAAATAAAAATCCAGATTGAACCTATAGGAATAAGATTTTTTCTTGACAGTCCAAAAAATTGCCTTAAAGCTATTCAGGAAGCAGGCATAGAAATAAAATCAGTTTGCCATGGAAAGGGAACATGCGGCAAATGCAGAATAATGTTTATGAACGGCAAATTAAAAGAGCCTACATCGCAGGAATTAAAAATACTTTCAAATGATGAAATTGCTCACGGGGTAAGACTTGCCTGCCAACATGAATTTGATGAAAATACGACGATATATATTCCATCTTCTTCATTAAGTGAGGAGCAAAAACTGCAGGTTTCAGGTCAGGAAAGAGAAATTAAAGTAGACACAGTTGTTAAAAAGTATTTTGTAAAACTTGAAAGAGCAACCTTAAATGACGTTAAAGCTGATTATAACAGAATAAAAGATGCCTTAAAGGTTATATATGACGTAGATGTGCAGAAAATTGACTTTAAGGTTTTAAGTGAAATGCCGCAAATAATTCGTGAAAATAACTGGGAAATTACTGCTTCAATTAGAAATGGTGAAATCATCTCAATAGAGGGCAGGGACACTACACAAAAAAATTTTGGAATTGCCGTAGATTTGGGAACAACAAAGATTGCTATGCTTCTGGTTGATTTAGTTTCAGGGAAAACTGTTGATAAAAAAGGAATTATGAATCCTCAAATCAGCTTCGGCGAAGATGTAATGAGCAGAATTGACTTTGCTTCAGAAGGAAATGCAAATTTAAGCCGCATACAGAAAGTTGTAGTTGATGCAATTAATGGAGCAATAACGGAATTGTGTGATAAAAACGGGTTAATGACAAATGAAATACTTGAAATGTCACTTGTGGGAAATACTGCAATGCATCATCTTTTTCTTGGTCTTCCTGTAAAACAGCTTGGATTGTCGCCATTTCCTGCATTAATAAGTGACAGTATTGATTTAAAAGCAAGAGAAGCGGGGATAAATATTGCTTCAGGAGGCTATATTTACCTTATGCCCGTGGTGGCAGGTTTTATTGGAAG
>JAMDDL010000040.1 GCA_023488645.1 Actinomycetota bacterium
TTCTTCATTCTTTTCCATTTTTTACCAATTTCAGTACCTTCATACTCATAGAATTCCCTTTTTTCATAATCCATTATTACAGGAGTTTCGTCCGTGTAATATTCCCCGTAATCAAAATATCTTGCCCCATAAGGACATGCAGCCATACAATATCTGCAACCAATACATTTTTCATAGTCAACAACCACAATTCCATCCTGTCTCTTGTATGTAGCTTTTACCGGGCATACAGGTACACAAGAAGGGTTATCGCAATGAAAGCATGGTCTGGCCAAAAACTTTCTGCCAACATTAGGGTAAGTTCCGGTTTCCTCATCAAAAACAACCATATATGATACGCCATTAGGAGTTGCATTCTCAGCCTTACATGCAATTACACAAGAGCTGCAACCAATACATTTCCGGGTATCAATTACCATGCCCCATTCTCTTTTTTCCAATGGTCTCTTTAAGGCTCTGACCAGATCCTCCATCATTCGTAAGAGAACATTATTTTTTGTGAGTGTTGACATAAATTCACCCCTCTTATCTTTGTTATTAATTATTTTTTAATAAAATACTTAAATTTATTGGGCAAGATTTTATTTTTCAATATTTTCATCAATAACGGTTTTTTTAATTTCTTCTAATTCCTTTTTTGCTGCATCTCGAGCTTTATTAGTTCCTTCTCTAAAACCACTTATTGCCTGACCCATCGATTTACCAAGCTCCGGTAATTTACTTGGCCCAAAAATTACTAATGCGATGCCCAAAATTATTACCAATTCCTGCCATCCTAAACCAAACATTTCATATTCTCCAATCTCTCGCTTATATTTTTATTTCTAAATAAAAAATAAAATTAATAAAAAATAAAATTATCATATTAAAATATTTTAATATAAATACCACAAATTGATACTCAAGTCGATTACGTCAAGTTTTTTGTGTAAATTCTTTTAAAGGCTTAGCCTTCCAGTTTTTATTAAGTCCTGATATTACCCCAAATATTATTCTATTTACACTTGCCTCATTTCAAAGCAACCTATTGGTCTTGTTCTTCCTCTTACTTCCCTAAATGATCTCTCAATTATATTGGTAGTTCTTATCTTTACTCTTATATTTTTAGGGAAGTCAAAAAATGTAAGCAGATCTTCAATATCTTTTTCAAGACATGCTACTGCTTTTGGATACCTGTCCTTAAAAGCTTCTACCCATTTTCTGTATATTAATACTGCATCCTTTTTACAATCAGCCAGATATATTTTCTTAGCTGCTTTCAGGCAATCCTCAGTTCCTTTCTTTGGAAGTTTTACTGCAACGTTTCTCAGCTTATGCACCCAGCATCGCTGAAATGGAGTAAACGGATAAACAGTTTTAACTGCAAGCTTAAGAGAGCTGGAGCCATCTATTACAATAAGATTTAAGTTACTGCCTTTAAGGCCTCTTCTGAAAAGGCTGTCAACAAAAAGATAACATGAGAGCTCTGATTCAGATTTTTCTATTCTGAATGATATCAGCTCTCTGTCTCCTTTTTCTGTTATACCGTAGCAGGCAAGTACTGTTTTTTTATTTCTGGTATTTATGCATTTAACATTTAAATTTATACCATCTAAAAAAAGATATGCATATTTATCCTCAATAGGCTTTGTGTGAAACTCTCTTACTTTAGCATCGAGTGTCTTTGCTATATTTGATACAGTAGCAGCACTTATTTTATATCCCAGGACATTTTCAAGAACTTCTCCAACTTTTCTGGTTGACAGTCCTGACAGGAATGCATCCTTAATTAAATCAATCAGTTTTACTTCTTTTCTGTTATATTTTTTAAATAGCGACGGCTCGTAAGGAGTAATCCTGTTTCTTGGAACCTTTATATTTTCAATAAGTCCAAGAGATGATTCAATGTCTCTTTTGTAGTAGCCGTTTCTATAGTCAAGTCTTGGCTTTTTCCTTGAATATCTTGGCAGGCTAAGAAATCTGAACTGATCTTCAAGAAGGCATCCCTCAATTAACATTTTTAAATATTCCTTTGACTGTTCTTTTAAATCTTCCCATAAATCATCCTGGCTCTTTACTTCTTTCCATAAATCTTTTAATCTTAATTGTGTAAGATCTTGCATGGCGTGTCCCTTTCTCTTTGTTTTTAATCACATATTAATAATTTGAAAGGGTACGCCTTTAATTTATTTTTTTAAATTACTTTTACACAATTAATTTTACGTTATCCTCAAGTCAACCACTAATTGACATATATATATTAATATATTTTAATAATTATCACAATGTGGTATGAATATTAATTCTTCAGAGCTGGAATATTAAACAATATGATAAAGTAGAAATGAGGTATTCAATGCAAAATAGGGAATTTTCTAATATTAGGCGCTATTTGGGCAAGAGCCAAAAACAGCTGGCACATTTACTATGTGTCTCTACCAAAGCAATACAGAGCTTTGAACAAGGGTGGAGAAAAATTCCAGCAAATGCTGAGAGACAATTGCTGTTTCTTTTATCACTTAAGAAACAATTAGACGATAGTGCTAATCCTTGCTGGAAAATAAAAAAATGTCCTGTTGAATGGAGAGAAAACTGCAGTGCATGGGAATTTAAAGCTGGACATTTTTGCTGGTTTATAAACGGTACCTTTTGTCAGGGGAGATCAGAAGAAAGTTGGGAGAAAAAGATAAAAATATGCCGGGATTGTAAAGTGCTCCAATCGAGATTACCTAATATTTAAGACTATTCTTTATCTTTCGGGCAAGTCAATAACTTATCGTGAAAGTTCCTCCCGTATTGCTGAACTATACAACAGTTAGACCAGAATATGCAAATTTATAAATTCATTGGCAGACTTATCTCAAACTTAGTACCTTTTCCTAATTTACTATCAATTTTTATCTGACCTTTATGAACTTCTACAATTTCTTTAACAATCGATAGTCCCAAACCGGATCCCTTATCTGCTCTGGATTCACTTACCCTGTAAAACCTATCAAATATATGAATTAAATTCTCATCAGAAATCCCTATTCCGCTATCTTCAATTATGACTTTGGCATTATTATCTTCTTTAGAAAAAGAAATATTTATAAACCCGCCCTTTTTATTATACTTTATGGAATTCTCTATTATATTCAGGAAAAGCATGGTAATAAATGTTTGATCGGCTTTTATTATTAAATTTTGTTCTGAAGTAATAGAAAGTCTTATATTTTTTTGTTCTGCCTTATCCTTCATCTCAATAATAATGCTTTCTATAATCATTTTTAAATCTATTTTCTCTATATTTAAGATGCTCTTTCCTTCATCGCTTCTGGCCAGCAGAAGTAGCTGGGAGAGTAAGAAACTTACTCTCTTGGTTTCCCTGATAATAACCCTAAGTGCTTTTTTATAGTCTTCTATTTTTTTGCTTTTGGTCAATGCTGCTTCAGCTTTTGCAGAAATAACAGTAATTGGTGTCCTAAGCTCATGTGACGCATCAGACGTAAACCTCTTTTCCCTATTAAATGTATCCTCAAGTCTTGCTATCATTTTATTAAAAGTTCTGGCTAATCTACCTATCTCGTCATTTGTTATAGGTATTTTTATTCTTCTGGATAGATCTCCCTTTTCTATTTCACTTGCTGTTTTTGTTACGGAGTCTATTGGTGCCAATGCCCTTCTGGCCAAAAATAAGCTGCTTAATGTAGCAAAAAAAATAAAGAGAGGAGTAGCTGTAAAAATTATTGTTTTTATTTTTTTTAATGTATCTACTGTGGGTGAAATGGAACGGCTTACTCTGATCCACCCAATGATTTTATTTTCATAATAAATAGGTTTGTCATAAAAAAACCATAATCCCTGATCATCTATTTCTACTCTTCTGGAGCTATCTGCTTCGATTGGAAATTTTGCTATCCGGGAGTCTGTTTCCCCTAATCTAACATTTCCCTTTAAATCAAACAAAGTTAATTTTGTTTTTGGACTTAGAAGTTCAAGATATTCAAAAGTATATGAGTCATTATTCCCGTTAGCTGATATTTTGAGATGAGAGAATATATGAGAAAATTCTTCTTCAATCGTTTCTTCCTCTTTTTGATATAAAATACCTGATAAATAATTATACATAAAGAAACTAAATAAGCTGCTGAGGATCAAAAACAGACATACAAATAGTATTGTTACCTTTGCTCTTATGGAAAGACTGTTCATTTTTTTACTTTAATTACATATCCCACACCACTTACGGTGTGTATAAGTTTGTTTTCATAATTATCTTCTATTTTTTTTCTGAGGTATCTTATATATACTTCAACAATATTGGATTTATATCCAAATTCATAATTCCAAACATGGTTTGCTATTTGTGATTTTGTCAGAACTTTACCTTTATTCCTAAGAAAGTACTCTAATATTGCAAATTCTTTGGAAGTAAGTTCTATCAGATGATTTCCGCGAAAAACTTCACGTGTGACTAAATCAAGAGTTAGATCACTAATAAATAATACAGTTTCCTTTTCATCGGATTTCCGCCTTAACATTGCTTTAACCCTGGCTATCAATTCCTCAAAAGAAAAAGGTTTTGTGATATAATCATCTGCTCCGGAATTAAGTCCGTTCACTTTATCCTTAATAGTATCTTTAGCCGTTAATATTAAAATTGGAATATTTATCTTTCTTGCTCTAAGCTTTTTTAGTACAGAAAAACCATCAATAGTCGGTAACATTATATCTAAAATTATACAGTCATAATCCAAAGATTCTGCAAAATGTAATCCCTCCATTCCGTCCCTTACCAAATCAGCTACATACCCCTCTTCTCTCAATCTCTCGCCAATCATTTTTAATAGCTGTTTTTCATCTTCAATAACTAATACTCTCATTTTCTAATCTTCATCCCTCCGCGTTTATTTTCTTGCCTCATACTATCCTGGCTAACAATAAGGCCAATTCATAAAGCAATATCATTGGTATAGCAAGTAATGCCATGGTAACCGGACTCCAGTCCGGAGTAATAATAGCACAAATTACCAATATTAC
>JAMDDL010000168.1 GCA_023488645.1 Actinomycetota bacterium
TGAAATATATCAGGGTATGGATATTTATCTGGATTTTGATAAGAGCAAAATAATTCTTTTTTATCTTCATAATGGAGAATTGATTCCACCCAGATCATATGATATGCACACTTGAGGTTTATAAATCCGCAAAAGGGTTTACATATCTATTGAAATGGGCGCATTTTGCCCCCACCCCAAAATGCGCCGGAAACCAGAGATTATGATTTAAATTTTTCAGATACTTTTTTTAAATGAGGCAACGATACCATTTCATTTAGATTTTAAATAAATCAATTCGGCTCCTCAAAATCCCATGGAAAATTTAAGTTTTGTACATAAAAAAATAGTTCTTATATTAAAAGCCCTCTCAAAAAATTCAAAAATGATTATTTTGGATGAACCTACTGCTTCACTTCATAAAGAAGAAGCAGATAAGTTATTTAAATACATAAAGGAATTCAAATCTACAGGTGTAACCTTCATATATATTTCGCATTATCTTGATGAGATTTTTCAGGTATGTGATGATGTGACAATATTAAAGGACGGTGAGGTAGTAAAAAATGGAGAAGTTAAACAATTCAATATGGGCACCCTGATTGAAGGTATGCTTGGTAAGAAATTAAAAGAAGAGGGTTATTTTGCAAAAGTTAATCATGATGTTGGTAATAAGATATTTGAGGTTAAAAATCTTAATGATAAAAAAGGTGTAATCGAGAATGTTACATTTAGTCTTGGAAAAGGTGAAGTATTAAGTTTAGCAGGTATAAAAGGAAGTGGAAAAGAAGAAATTGTTGATATGTTATTTGGTTTTATACCAAAAAAAAGCGGAGCTATATTTATAAAGGGAAAAGAAATTAAGAATATGACAGTTAGAAATATTTTTAACAATGGTATGTATTTTATACCTGAGGATAGACATAGAAAAGGCTTGATTTTAGAATTTTCAGTGGCAAATAATATTTCTATTGCTTCTTTGTTTAAAGTAAGAAATAAATTTGGGTTTCTATCCCCTAATAGAGAAAGGTTACTGGCGGAAAAGTATATAAATACTTTTTCTATTAATACTCCGACTATTAATCAGTTGGTTAAATTTTTAAGCGGTGGTAATCAACAGAAGGTTGTATTTTCAAAAGTTATGTCCACAGAGCCGGAGATATTATTACTCCATGAGCCAACTGTCGGAATTGATGTTGGAACAAAAAGTGAAGTTCATAAAATTATTGAAAATTTGGCAAGGTCTGGCATTTCTATAATATTAGTTACTGAAGAATTGGATGAAATTTTAAATATGAGTGACAGAGTAATAATAATTTTTAAGGGTAAGTTTATAAAAGAAATTAATAGAGGCGAAAAAGAGTTTAATCGAGAAGACTTAATCTTATACATGGAAAGAGGAGTTAATGCCTGATTTTAAATTTGAAAGCACAGTAAAATTAAAGGGTATTAGGTTTAAAAGTTTACAATTTTTAATGAAGATATTAGATGATTATCTTGTTTGGATTCTTGTAGCGATAATGTTAGTAATAATTGCATTTTCCTTAAAAGGGTTTTTTTCAGTTCCAAATATATCAAGTATAATTATGAACTCAACAAGTTTAGGCTTACTTGTAATAGCAGCATCCATTCCTTTGCTTGCGGGTCAATTTGATATATCAATAGAATCAACTTTTGGTTTTTGCGCCATGCTTGGTGCTATACTTGTTGTATGGTTAAAAACTCCACCTTTTTTAGCAATTCTTTTAGTACTTATCACAGGTGCTTTGATTGGTTTTTTTAATGGTGTCTGTGTTTCAAAAATTGGTGTAAATTCTTTCATGCAGACTTTAGCTATGTTAATTATATTGAGGGGTTTAATGACTATTATTCTTGGTGGTGGTAAATATATAAGTGAATTTCCTGAGGGCTATACAATTTTTGGCAATACAAGTTTGTTTGGGATTCCAACACCTATAATTATTTTATTTATATTTTATATCATTTTTAGCGTCATTTTAGGATTTAGGTCATTTGGCAGACAGTTATATGCAGTTGGAATAAATCCATTAGCAGCTTGGGCTTCTGGAATCAACGTTAGTATGACACAGATTTCCGCATTTACCATAAGTGGAGTAGTTGCTGCTTTTGCAGGGTTAGTTCATACAACTCGATTTGTAAAGGTCGATAGCAGTTTGGGAGAAGGTATGATTTTTTTTGCGGTTGCAGCAGCTGTTATCGGGGGTATTAGTATTTATGGTGGAAAAGGTAATATGCTGGGTGCATTAGGAGGTGTGTTTTTTATCGGTATTATTACAAGTATTTTAGCGTGGTTTAGACTCCAACCGACAATAGTGAATGTACTTAAAGGTGGACTAATATTATTTGCCGTCATATTGGATGCTGTGAAGAATAAAATTAGAGAACAAATAAAGTAATGATTTTATAATTTTTAAAAGGATCTTTAATGACAAATTTAAAAGAAAATATAGCAGAAAATACAATTATTAAGAAAAGAAGCAGAGCATATTTTTGGTTTAAAATACTGGATGAATATTTGGTTTGGATTTTAATTGTTGTTATATTAATAGTAATGTCATTAGCTATGAAGAGTTTCTTAAGGCCTATCAATTTAATGTATATTCTTATAAACTCCACGCCTATTGGGATTATGGCAATAGCAGCATCACTTGTATTTATAATTGGTAAATTTGATCTATCGATTGAATCAACCTTAGGATTCTGTGCAATGATTGGAGGGCTGATAGTTACAAAAACTGGAATTAATCCTTTCCTCGCTATAATAATTCTATTAGCAGTTGGCGCGGCAATAGGTTTTTTCAATGGAATTTGTATAGTAAAACTTGGTGTTAATCCCTTTTTGCAAACTTTATCGATGCTAATTTTATTAAGAGGCCTTATGCTTTTTATTACCAGTGGTGTAACAATTACAAAATTACCACAAAGTTATAGAATTTTTGGTAATTCTAAATTATTCGGTATACCTGCACAAATCTTTGTACTTTTAGTATTTTTTTTCATGTTTAGTATTTTATTGGAAAGAACTGTTTTTGGAAAAAGACTCTATGCAATTGGAGCAAATCCAGAACTTGCATTTATATCAGGAATTAAAACTGACCGATTAAATATATTAGTTTTTATATTAAGCGGTACCCTTGCTGCTTTTTCAGGATTAGTATTGTCAACAAAACAAGGTGCAGTAGATGCTAATCTTGGAAAAGGTCTTTTATTTACTGTATTTGCTTCA
The DNA here is from genome assembly GCA_023488645.1 of Actinomycetota bacterium. Classification (GTDB taxonomy): domain Bacteria; phylum Actinomycetota; class Humimicrobiia; order Humimicrobiales; family Humimicrobiaceae; genus JAMDDL01. The sequence continues at coordinate 3,227 of JAMDDL010000168.1, forward strand.
GCTGTATTGGGAGGCGTGAGTCTTTTTGGTGGTAAAGGTAGAGTAATTGGTGCATTGGGTGGGGTCTTGTTCCTAACTACTATTGGAAGTCTTTTGAGTTGGATTGAAGTTTCTGCATTTGGGATTGATTCCATAACAGGCGGTATTATATTATTAGCAGTCATTTTGGATGCTACAAAGAATAAATTAAGGGAAAGAATTATTATTTAAATTAAATTTTATAATTTGATCTATTTAAACTTGGGTTTTATACCTGACACTTCCTCCAAGTAATTAAGACTAAAATTAATTAAATTTTTATATATTATAATCAAATAATTAAATTTTATACTTACATCATAGGAGCTATATATGGATCCATTAATCAAAAAAATTCTCAATTTTAAAAGGGAAGACATACCTAATTATGAACCCTATCTTATGGTTGGGGGTGGTACTCCTGGACCAAATCTGTTACGAGGTCAGGGGGTTTATGTTTATGATATAGAAGGCAAAAAATACATAGACTGCACAAGCCAGGCATGGGCACTTCACCTTGGTTATTCAAATCCTGAAATAAACCAGGTTGTCAAGGAGCAACTTGAGTTTTCAAATCATTTTCATATTGGTTTTTATACAGTACCCAGATACTTGCTTGCAAAAAAAATTGCTGAACTTTTTCCTAAAAAAATGAATAGAGTTATGTTTACTATAGGTGGAGGTGTATCAATTGAGGCTGCACTGAAAATCGCAATAATTAATAGACCAGAAGCACATAACTTTATATCTCTTTATGGTGGTTATCATGGTACATCTTTTATGACAACTGGTGCATCTCTTACAAGTACTTTTGCATATGGCAAATATCAAGGTGGTGCGAAACTTGCACATTTTTGCCAGAACTTTATTCGTGTACCTGCACCATACTACTATAGGCCCTATTTTGAAGTATGTAACAGAGACGATAGAGATGAGGTAGATAGACGCTGCCTTGAAGAACTTGAGATGCAGATAAAGTATGGCTCAGCAGGACCTGTATGTGCAATGATAATGGAGCCGCTTCAGGCAAGTGGTGGTCAGATTATATTTTCTAAAAATTACCTTCAGGGTGTAAGAGATATCTGCACAAAATATAAAGTAATACTTATATGGGATTGCATTCAGACAGCCTTTGGCCGAATGGGTGATTGGTCTGCAGCAAACTACTATGGAATTACACCTGATATTATGGTTTGTGGTAAATCAATGGGCGCAGGGTTTCCAATTAACTGCATAGTGATTTCTGATGATTTAGAGGGCGTTAAAATGGATTTTATTGACGCTCATACCTTTGGAAATAATCAAGTTTCGCAAGTTGCGGCACTTAAACAGATTGAAATTATAGAAAGAGATAATATTTTTGAAAATGTTAAAAAAGTTGGAGGCTATTTAAGAGAAAATCTGGAAGAGTTGCAAAAAAAATGGTGTTGTATTGGAGAGATAAGAGCACTTGGGTTCCATATAGGTATAGAATTCGTAAAGGATCGTGATACAAGAGAGGCTGACTATCATGGTTGCAGTAAAATGCGGGATATCGGACTTAATAATGGTATTATATTTGGGTTAGGCGGATCAGGGCTTGGAAAAAACGTTTTAAAAATAAAACCACCTCTTATTACTACAAAAGAACAGGCAGAAGAAATACTTGAAAAATTTGAGAAAACATTAAAAGAAGTTTATAGATAAAAGTATCCAGACAAAATTTT
>JAMDDL010000201.1 GCA_023488645.1 Actinomycetota bacterium
TCTTTTCTAAAATATATTGAAAAATGACTGCAGTTGTTTATTCAAGTTTGGTTCCTTATAATCTTAGATACTTTAAACCAATATTCAAAAAGTTCCCTTTCTAATTTTTGATAACCGTTATACTTTCTTGATATAATTCCCCAAAATTGGTTATTATGTTTCTTTTCAATAATATGAACCAGTTCATGAAAAATAATATATTCTATTAAATATTCCGGTAAATATTTCATAAATTTATTAGCTGTTAAATTCTTTAGTGAGCTTAGACTTGCCCACTTCGTTCTCATTTTTCTAAAATAAACTTTGTTTATTTTTACTTTCAAATCAAGAGAGGCTTCCTTAGCAACTTTATATATTAATCTTTTAAACTCCTCATCGGACCTCTCTACCAATTCCTTATTCTTTGCACTATCCAAACATCCCTCTATAAAACTAATCTTTTTAAAAATCCAGCTTTTATGATTCTCGTAAAGAATATCGGAGTTATATCCAAGCGGGAGAACTATAAGGAGCCTGCCTGTTTTTAGTTCCACTCTTGGATATTTAATATTCCTGTGAGAAACTTCATATGAATAACTATTTAGTACCATAGTTTTTAATTTGCTCTATAAGTTTTTTATATAACTCATCCATTTCTTCTAAAGTAACACCATACTTTCTTTTAAGCCCCCTTGAGAACTTTCTGACTTCTCTTTCTATCCTCTTTTCTTCTGTAGGCTGATTAAACCACCCTGGAAATAAATAATCTTTAAGTTTGTTTGAAATATCTTTTATTTGATTTAACAGTTCATCTTTTTTACCAAATTTCTCCTCCAGAACTAGCAGTAAAGAATACTCAAGATCAGAAAAGCCCATATTTTTCTGTCTGCTGCTAAGACTATTTATTTCATTAATTATATTCTTACCCTCCGAATAAATTCTCTGGTAATCCTTAGTTTTTTCTTTCCATAACTCAAGCAGTCTTTCTACTCTTTCAACCAAAGATTCATAAATAGGATTTTTATGCTTATCAACAAGCACCATTTTATTTAATGCAAAAAGTATATTCGCAGCTTGTTCTTTTTTGCTTATAATTTTTTCTTCAAGTTCTTCAAGATATTTTTGATCAAAAGAAACTTCAGGAAGCCGGGTTTCCAAACTTTTTATTTCAGTAGATTGATGAATAAATTTAATAGTCTTATCAAAATATTTTTCTATATAATCTTCAATCGGAGGTTCCTGATTTACTATCTTCATATAATAAGTATAAATAGCTGAAATCCATTTATAATCTTCTAAGTACTCTATCTTTATTTCTTTTGAACCTAATAACTCAAAAATTTTTCTCAAGTTCTTATAATTTCCAACAAACTCTCTTTCATTTATCTTCTCCGTTGTTAAAAGTTCAATAGCCTTTAACAAAGTTTCTCTATCATAATTTTTAGGTAATTTTTCAAACATTTTTAAAATTTTATCAATTAGATCCTTAAACTCTTCTTCTACATTTTCATAACTGAAGAGTACGCATTTTATATCTTCTTCGTTATAAATCTTAAATGCCTTTTTTATTTCTCCTAATACCCCAACATAATCAATAATAATTCCTGCTTCCTTTAAGTTCTTATATGGTCTATTTGTTCTGGCAATTGCCTGTAATAGCCTGTGTTCTTTAAGGGGTTTATCCAAATACATAACCTGAAGCTCAGGAGCATCGAATCCTGTAAGCAGCATATCAGTAACAATCAGTATCTTCGGGTAATCTTCATCCTTATACTTATCAACTATATCCTTCCTAACATCTCCGATATCTTTAGTTCCAAATCTTACCCTCATCTCTGCAACTCTCTCAGTTAATTCTTGCCTATCGCTTCTATTATAGGTCATCACTATTTCGGAATATTCTGAGGGTAAAAACTTATCCAGTTCTTTTTTATACCTGTCACACGCTATTCTGCTGGTAGCAACCACCATAGCTTTAAACTTGCCATCAACATTTTCTTTAAAATGTTCCGATATATCTTTTGCTATCATGCCAATTCGTTTCTGATTTTCCAGCACTACCTTAATTGTGTTTAGTTTTTCCTTAATTTTTTCTTCAACTTTTTCACCTATATCTTCAGGAAGTTCTTCAAGCTCTGATGCTAAGAAGCTTTCCAGCATATCTTTTTTTAAATGGACCTCTTCCGTAAGTCTTGGCTGATAAACCATTTTTACCGTAAATCCATCTTTTATTGAATCTGCTATAAAATATTTATCAAGATAAAGCTCATCAGGCGGATAACTGAATTCAAGATATGTATCTCTCTCTTTTCTTGATATCGGAGTTCCGGTAAAAGCAAAGAAAAATGCACTTTTAAAAATACTTTTCATCTGAGCAGCAAGCAAGCCATATTGAGTCCTGTGACCTTCATCGATAAAAACTATTACATTTTTTCTATTCATTATCGAATCTTTATTTTTTGAAATCTCTTCAAGTTCTTTCTGAATAAGACTGAGCTCCTCAGGTTTGAATTTATGGATAAGAGTTATGAATATCCCTCTTTTACCACGATAATCATCGTATTTTAAAATCCTTTTAAGTGTAGCAACTTTATCTATGATTTCCGGTTTCTCCATATCTAAAAAATTAAATTCATCACTTAATTGTCTTTCAAGTTCAATTCTGTCTACTATAAAAAATATAGAAGGATTTTCGAGCCTATCCAAGTAATAAAGCTTATTAGCAGCAAATATCATTGTAAAAGTCTTACCACTTCCCTGCCAATGCCATATAAGACCCTTATTTTTTTGTTCCTCTCCTGCTAAATTTTTCTCCACTCTTTTTACTATCTTGTTGGAAGCTGCATACTGCATATAACGGCATATTATCTTGCTTGCTTCTTCTCTTTCAGTTCTAAAAAAAATATAGTTTTGGATTATATCCAAAATAGTGCTGCAGGATAGCATCTCTATAGCTGAATCAATTGCATCTTTTCCTTCACAATGCCACATATGAGTCAAAACTTCTTCTTTCCAGGTTACAATTGGAAAATATCTCGCAGTGGCTTCAGCAGCAACTCCTATCTGGATATATTTGTAAAGTTCAGGAATAGTATTTTGATAATCAATGATTTGTTTGTATGCAGTATGCCAGTTTTCAGATACAATCAACGGATTTTTACATTCTATATTCGCAACAGGAATTCCATTGATATAAAGCACAATATCTACTCTTATTAAATCCCTGCCTTGATAATAAACCTGCCTTGATACTATAAATTCATTATTGTCTGTATTTTGAAAATCAAAAAGCTTTACATATTTTACTGTTTTTTCTTTTTCAAACTTTATTGGAATGCCAAACTTATAATAATTAAGGATAGATTTTGCACCTTCAAAACCGGTCCCAGTAAGTTTCAGTATGTTTATTACTTTATTTATTTCCTCATTTCTAGTTCCTGATTTTTCATTGATAGTTCCAATGTTTCTTGACAGAGAAGAGATAAGAAGAGGTTCTTCATAACTTACTCTCTCAAGATTATCGGCATGAACAAACTTCCAACCTTTTTCTTCAAGTTTATTAATTATGTAATCTTCTACTAAAGATTTTTCAGTAAACTCACTCATATACTTTGTTATTTATATTCCTTTTCCTCAAGAAAAAAAACTTTTTTAAAGCTACCTTGACAAAAATTGCTTATATTGTATATTAATATTGTCCCATTACGGTGGGGTAGAACCAAACTTCCCTCTGATATTTAATTAGAGGGATTTTTTATTTTTAAGTTATCTTTTAATTCAATTTCTCCTTTTAATTTTTTCAGATCAACGAATTTTGCCTGCCTAATAAGTTCTATAGAAACATGGTCTTTTGTTGATATAACTATGCAGTTCTTTCCATAACCTTTCATATATTTAAGTAGTGCTTCAAAATCGCTATCTCCGGAAAATAACACAAAAGATTTAAAAGCATCTCTATTGTGGACAGCATCTATTGTTAACTCAACATCCAGATTACCTTTTTGAAAACCCCCATTTTCTCGAGTAGAATCTTCTATGAATTTAACCTCCTTTTTTCGAACGATATATCCTATAATTTCTAGAAAATCCAGGAACTTTCGCTGTTTAGAATAGTCTTTATCATAAGCAGTATAGTAATAAATTTTACCTAGTTGTGTATTGCTTTTAAAATATTCAATTAGTTTTTTAAAATCAATTCTCCAGCCCAGTTTTATCTGGGAAAAGTAAATATTAGAAGCATCAATAAAAACAAACACCAAACCTTTTGCATATTTCTGTATCATGCCTTTACTCTTTTTCTACCTGTTAGAAGCTCACTCATTAAACCCTTTTTTACTTTTTCTAACTTATTCTTTTTCTCCTTTAGGAATTGAATTCTTTTATCTATAGTTAAAAGTATTTCTACAATTCTTTCTTGTTCTTGAAAGAGAGGAACAGATATTTTTAATTTATACACCAAGTCTCTATTTAAACCAGGAGTACCAGTTGCCATGTTTAACTTGGAAAGACTTAATGTGGATAACTTATAAAATAACCATCTTAAATTAATTCTAAGTTCTTTTAACTTAACATAATATGTAGTATCTATAGGCCAAAAATTAACTTCCGACCATTTGATTGCACCAATAGTTCCTTTTCTTCCTACTATAATACCTGGACCTTCCACCAAATATTTTGAGTTATAACCTATTATACCGTTAGAACCATATACAGGATATTCACTTCCTCTCCTCTCCCTATCAGTTAATCCATCACCATATTCCAAGCATAATAGATTTTCGAGTTTAATAACTTTCCATTCCTTTGGGATTCTACCTATTTCTGTTTCTTTAAATTCTTCATGGCCTATTCCTCTTGTTAAAAGCTCTTGCATCAATCCCTTTTTTAATTGCTCCGTCTTGTTTATAGATTCACCTACTTCTTCAATAACCTGATCCACCGCAGAAAGTATTTCTGCTATTTTTTCTTG
>JAMDDL010000076.1:0-15475 GCA_023488645.1 Actinomycetota bacterium
TTTTAAATTATTCATAAAAAATTATCATATGACCTTTTAATTTTCATAAACCTTTAGAGTATTGATTGCAAAATTATCCAGACTGAATTTAGATGCCTGCTTAATACCTACTTCTTTCATTTTATTTCTTAGGTTGTCATTTGAGACTATTTCTTTAATTGCATCTGCAAGATCCTGTATATTTAAAGGATCAATTTTAATTGCTGCATCATCGACTACTTCCGGCAGAGAGGATACATTAGAAGTAATTACCGGAGTTCCGCATGCAATTGCCTGCAGAGGTGGAAGTCCGAAACCTTCATATAATGAAGGATAAGCAAAAACAAACGCGCCCTGATAAAAATATTTAAGATCAGGTTCAGCAACATACCCCGTAATTTTAACTTCATTCTTCAACTTTTCAGTTTTTATAAATTCAATAAATTCTTCTATGTCCGTATAATACCAACCTTTTTTACCAACGATTATAAGATCCATGTCAATTTCATCATCAATTAAATAGAAAGCTTTTAAAAGCGACAGGATATTTTTCCTGGGCTCAAGCATTCCAACAAATAAAATGAATTTCTTCTCAATCCCGTATTTTGATAAAATCTTTCTTATTTTTTCAGAATCACTTGATGTGTTGTAGTATTCGGGATAGCTTTCATAGGTAACATAAATTTTATCTTCTCTCACCTTAAACAAGCTGATAATATCTTTTTTGGTATTTTCCGAAACAGAAATAACTTTATCGGCAATGTTCATAAACAATGGCACAAGAGATTTGTAAAATAATCTTTTTATTATGGTATATTTACTTGGCATTAAACAAAATGTCAAATCATGAATAGTCACTATTATTTTAAAACCAAATTTAAATAACGGTGTTATATAATTCGGCGAGTGAAGAATATCAATTTTATATCTCTTTAAAGTAAAAGGGAAAAAAATAAATTGCCAGATGACTCTAAAAAATCTTGGCTTAAAATCAACATTAATAACATGGAAATTATCTCCTGAGATATCTACTATATCCCCAACAAGATTCTTGCTTATAAAGATATAATACTCGTTTTTTTTGTCACTGATTCTTTTAAGACCATTAATCAGGTTAATTATATAAAAACCTGTTCCTGTATTTTCTCTGGTTAATATTGTTGCATCTATAGCTATACGCATAATTTAATTATTATATATTCTCATTACTTCTTCAAATCTTTTATTCCAGGTATTGTTCTTTGCAAAATCAATATATTTCTCACTTTTTCCGGATTTTAAAGCTTCACATAAATTCTCAGAAAACTCAATTGGGTTTTTTGCTAAAAGTGCAGGGCTGTTTGTTAATTCCAGTTCCTTCCATAAAGTTGCAACTACAGGCAGCCCGCAAGCCATATACTCATATAGTTTTATCGGATTTACCGTTTCAACAACAGGATGCGTGACATCAAAAGTGATAATCCCAACATCTGAATTATTTAAATAATTAGGTATTAAATTATAATTTTTTCTTCCCAATAAGTAAAAATTCGGCAGACTGATTAATTTTGAAATATTGCAGCGAGGTTCTCCTATTAAGACAAAAGAAATATTTTTACAAATTGAAATCACCTCAAAAAGAAAATCCACTCCAAACCATTCATCAATTGCTCCAATATAAATCGCTATGGGTTTCGGAATATTTTTTAAATCTTCAGGAAGATCTTTTCTTGAGTTTAAGAAATGATTTATATCTACACCATTTGGAACGTAATATGTTTTATCACTATAATTACTTAAATAGTCCTTCAGCAGTCTTGCTGAATAAATTATGACATCGGTTTTCTCTTTCAGAAATTTATCCTGATTTATCAGATTCCTGCTTATTTTTTTAAAACCTTCCACCCTGTCTGCTATTCTCAAAATTGATTTTTTATACTTTATCTCATTTATAAGAGGAGCCTGCAAAACTGAATCAAACCATAAAATATCAACCTCGCCAAAATTTTCTTTTTTTATATGATTGACAAGATTTGGAAAAGTCACCTTAGTCCAGTTCCTGGTTACAAATTCTGTATTGAAAATCGGTTTTTCATTAGGCGTTGCAAAAGCCCAAGGAACATATATCTTAATGTTACCAAATCCGCTTTTTATTTTCCCTTTATATATATTGTATCTTTCATAAAGCTGCGTTTTATCTTTCTTTAAAAAATGAAAAGGCGAAATCGGATCTGAAATAAAAAGTACATCCCATCCATTTTTAGCAAACAATTTTGCATAATGATGACTCCCAACCTGATAAATGGAATTCCAATAATTTGAAGCTGCAAATAATATTTTCTTATTCATCCTGATCAAATTCTTTAAAAATCCTCTTTAGAGTTTCCAGATCATACTTTATACCTTCTCTTGCAAATACAAAATAGATTTCGGAAGGTTTTTCCGAATTAAAGGTATATGTTAATTTAAATGTTTTCCCTTTTTCACCATAACCGTCAGAATAAAAAGCACCGGCAATTTCAAAATTTATTTCCAGATCGGAAACCGGCAGAAAATTAAAATTTATTTCTTCCGGGATGTTAAAAATCATTGTCTTGTCTTTACCGATGCTGAATTTCAGGTCAGGGGCAAGGATAAAACTGCAATTATATTCATGATAAGCCTGGCTGCCTTTAAACATATCTTTTATTAGCAAGGAACTATTGTTTTTATCAAATAATAGTTGTCTTCCATGAATTACGGAATCTTTAAGCCTTGTATATCCATAATGTTCGCCGCTAAAGAAATAGTAGTTATCATTTTCAATTATTTTATTTAACCTTGCTTTTGCATCATCAACCATGACAAACGGATTACCGGTTACGAACCTGTTCTGTTCCAAGCCATCTATACAAATTGTGTTATGAGAACTGCAGGATCTGAATTCGTCTCTGAGTCTATTTATCGGAGTATATATGTACGCACCTGGGTCGGTAAAAATGCTGCTGCCATTTATATTAAGCGATATGCTTAATTTATCATTATGTGAATGACCGCCCTTATTTTTCTGGCCATTTGGTCCGCATAAAATCATTAAATCAGAAAATACATTATCTGCTTTTCTGTTATTTTTCATTAAATACCATCCGGAATCATTAAAAGATACGCTCTTCAAATTTTTAAGACTGATTTCGCTAAGTTTATCCCAAATCTCCTTCCCGTATTTTCCAGATAACCATAAAGCTGACTGGTTAAATTCAAATTCTTTAACCTTAGGGTCATTTAACTGTATATTTCCAAAAAATATATTTTTGATTGCTATCAGATATTTGATATTCTTAATTTCACTATCTGAGAATAAATGTAGTTTTCCATTGTCATTATCTCCGATCTGCGGGATATGACCGTTTAGATCAATTAAATTCAGCATTACATCAAACATCTTTTTAATTTTGGCAAGATAGGCGCTGCCAAATATTTCAGTGCCAAGATTTACAAAATTTTCCCCATTAAACTTAGGGGAATTTTTTACAGTAAAAAACACCGGATAAAAAAATAATTCTATGGATAATCTATGATAAAAAGTTGATGCTTCAAAATTTGTCCCATCTTCATAAACCTGGGTGTTTATTTCTTTCTTTAACTCTTTTATGGCAAACTCAAGCCATTTTTTCCCGAACACGGTAAAATTAAAAAACAACCCTATATATAATAACCCCGTAATATCAGAAACATAGTGATTGTTTTTTATCCTGAATATTCCTTTCTCAAGATTGTTTTTAATATGAAGTCCATGTAAATATAAGCATTTGGCTAATTGGCTGACAAATTCTTTATTAATGAGCGGGGAATACCTGAAAAATGAAAAGCCTATAATCCAGTTACATGCTCTGATTGCTACATCCATGGTACAGGTCCAATTTACACCAAATCCGGCATAGTTATTTTCAATCCAGTCTAAAATCTGGCAGATAAATTCTTTGGTATATTTTTCATCTGATGTCAGCCAGTATGCCTGACCCAGAGTCACAAAATGACTCGCCCGGGATAACTCCCATGGAATCTTAATATCTACACCCGGCAAATGACCGTACTTAATTTTTTTGTACCATATTTTGTTATCCCATCTATAACCTGATTTAAAATCTATATGCCAGTCAATAGGTTCATACAAATTAAAATTATCATCAGTAAAATTAAGGGTTTTATTTATCTTAAAATTTAAATTATTTTTAATAGCATCAATTTCATTAAAACTTAATTTGTTTTCATAAACATAACCCTCAAAGCCTTCGGCTTTAAGATCATAATCCACTTTAACTCTTCCGGAGCCTAATAAATCAAATTCATGATTGCATACCTTGTCAGCTTCTTTAATTATTTTTTCTTTTTCGGAAATACTCAAATTGCTTTGGATAAATTCCTTATCATTAATATCCATAAAATTTAATTTACCAAAATTAGAAGAAGTAATCTTATATACTAAATCTTCATAATTTGCAGAATTTATCACATTGCTAAGATTTCTATTATCACCGGCAATTTTTCTTAAAAATTTCAGATTATTAAACCTTTTATTATTATATAAAGAGGCTCTGTAACCAAAAAAATTTTTTATGGAACATATAAACCCATAAACAGATTTTAAAGGTGTCTTTACGATTAAAATGAATAATTTTAACTTCCCGCTTAGTTTTTCAGACATATTTATTTTGATGATATTAAAATAATTTTAAAGTTAATGAAGATAATTTAATAAAATAAAACGTAACTTCCATTTGTTTTATATCTGATAGTATCGTCTACGCTTCTGAATTCTATACTTTTTAAAATTGTATCAGCTTGAAAATTGATTGGGTCCAACCTTATGCTTTCCAATTTAGAAATGTTGTCTATTTTTACATAGAAGTTATTGTCACCTTTAATTATTTTTATTTTTTCTGAATCCTGCTCGTTATAGGACTTACCCTTCCACTTGTAAAAAACTTGTGCTTCGCCATTGTTGTCAGATTTAATATTAAAACCTACAACCAATGATTTCTCGTTTAATTGCTTATAATCAAAAATTATTTCAAATCCCGGATCATTATTTTTTGATTTTAATATTAATGAGTCATCAGATTCTATAAACTCACTGCCATTATTAGCTGAAATAAAATCTTTATAATTTTTTTTATCTATGACAAATAATAATTTTTTGGTCAATTTCTTAGACAACGGAGTAATTTTCTGCTCCAAAAAAGCTTCGGCATTTTTATTAACCAGAATTCCGTCAATATTATTTTTCTGAATTATGTCACTGATTTTTTCTTTATCCCAGCTTTCTTTTGAAATATAAATCAATTTATTTTCAAACTTATTGCCAAACAATAAATAAACCGCGTCTCCTTCCCTTAATATCAGTCCTAATTTATATTTATCTCCAAAAGTCGAATAAGCTAAATCTTGTCCGTCTTTTATAAAATTTGTGTTTCTATTATTATATTCAACCTTGAAATCAAATTTGGAAAGATTTGTATAATCAGTTTTAAATAAAGGAAAAAATGAAGCAGTCATTAAAGGAATTATCAGTATACAAGATATAATATCAAATAAATATCTGAGTTTGATGCATTTTATAAATTCAAGATTAATTGCAAACCCTGCGACACTAAAAAGAGCAAAGCCAATCAGCAGTCTTCCTGAAAATGGCTGCCATCTGAATATAAATACAAAACACAAAAAGAAAGAAAGGCCGATCAAATATAATTTCAGAGAATCTTTATATTTTTGAATTAATTCCTTCCCCTTTTTCCATATCCGCAATACTAAAAATAAAAAAACACTATAAAAAAAAGAAGGCAGAACAAGGAAGAAAAACAAAGGGCCAAAATATGATTCATCGTAATTTAGTTTTACGGGTGAATAATCAAAAAGAGCGCCGGGATAAGTAGTCCTTGAGGAATCCATAGCCAAACCTATTTTGCTATGCAGGTTATTGTTCATTTTCATAATAAGATTACCAACAGTATCATGATCAATAGAATAATATTGGTAAAAAGATGAAAAATGCCGGGAGATGTTTGAAATAAAAGTTTTTAAATCCGGATTAGATATACTCAGAGCACCTGCATAATCTTTCGAACTAAAAATATTCCCATAATCAATATAGTTTTGGATAAAGTGATAGGATGCAAAAATAAACACACCTGATATTGAAAATAATAACAAGTAGCCAATTTTAATAAATTTAATTTTATTATTTTTGTTGATTAAAAATATTAATATTGCTATTCCGGGAATAAAAATATAAGAACTTCCTTTTAAGCTTATCATAAACCCCAATGTTAAACCTGTAATAATCAGATATCGATACTCCGGTTTATCATTTTGTAAAGACTTTAACAAAAATATAACTGATAAGATTACAAACACCGCTAAAATAAGATCATTTTGCGTTGAGATAGCTTCTAAAATTACAATATCAAAGTTAATAAATAGTAAAGCAGATATTAAAGAAACAATCTTACTTAGATTAATTAATCTTAAAAGCTTATATACCGCAATTAAAATTACAATCAGTGCAATCCATTGGCTGATAAAAGTAATATTGTCGGAACCAGTAAATAAAATTATCCAAAGTAATCCGATTTCCGCATTTACCGGGTTTAAATTTTGTATTTCAGCCCAAGTAGGATAATGATTTATAGTTCCATTTTGAATCCAAAATCCCACTCTTGCTAAATGATAAGTCAATGAATCATAATTACCGGGTCTGGTAATTATACCAATAAAAAAAGTTGTTCCCAATATAACAATTATCCAAATAATTATAATTAGTTTTAGTATTTTATTTAATTCTAATTCATGAAAAAAATTAAAAAATAATTTCGGGACTTTTTTTAAATTAATTTTTATATTTGTTTTTTTAAAAAAGAGAAATATTAAACAAGCTAACAATGATACGGAATGAAATATTATTAAGGGAATTAAACCGATAATTTTAAATAAAGATAAAAATTCTACAGCAATAACAATCTGAAACCAATTAAACAAAAATATTAAAAGAATTTTCTCTAAGATATCTTTAATATTTAAAATTCTTATTAAAAAAAACGAAATAAAAGAAATTGCAAAAAAAGGAATTAGAATTTTTAAAAAACTAAATAATAATTCTAATTTATAATCCGGCATATTATGTTTCCTTATTTAATCCTTCTAATCTTTTTTTAAGTTTATCTCTATTTAACCTTAATCTAATCATTGCTTTTAATGTTTTAGGAGCATTGCTGAAAGGCATTTTAGTTTTCCCGTATTTCCTGATACCAAAATCTATCGGTACCTCAGCTACTTTAACTCCAATCGTTATCGCTTGATAAAGAAGCTGGGTTGTATAATAAAATCCCGAAGATATTATATGAAAGTCAACTTTTTTTAAAACATTTTCGACATCCACCAGTTTTAAACCCGAACTCGCATCAGTAACAATATTTATATGTGGGAAAAACAAAATTATTCTTGTAAAAAGGCCTCCATATTTTGAAAGTATCTTTCTGTATATTCCCAATTCCTTAGGAAACTTTCCACCATTGGAAAAACGGGTGCCGATTATATAAAAATAGCCTTCATCATACTTTTTTATCAAATCAAATATATATTCAGGATTATGCTGAAAATCTGCATCCATCTTTATAACGACATCTGCATCCATTTTTTCTACTGAATAGTCTATGCCTCTGTTAAATGCTGATCCTAATCCTTGTTTTTCTCCAACAGATATTTCTAAGTTTTTATAATTTTTCATCTTGTCATAGACAATATCTTTGGTCCCATCAGGAGAATCATCATCAACAACCAAAATAGACATATTGTAATTATCAATTTTTGGGAAAATGCTCTTTTCAAGTACCTCAATCATTTCTCCAATATTTTCGCGTTCATTATATGTCGGCAGAATAACTACTATGTTTTTCATCCGATCCATTCCTCATGCCAAAGAGCAAAATTTAATAAATACCATACATTGTTAGCATTATGCTTGTGGGTTCCTGTGGTTTCAAGTAATTTATTAAGATATTTACCATTAAAATAATCGGTATTACCTGCAAACTTCAACAGTTTCCTGCTGGCAAATTCTCCCAGCTCTTTGAAAAACCATTCATATATCGGAACACCAAAACCTTGCTTTTTTCTGTCAATAAGCTCATCCGGAATAATTCCTCTTACTGCTTTTTTAAGTATATGCTTTAATTCATAATTTTCTGATTTAACGGACTGTGGTATTGACATTGCAAGCTCCACAAATTTATGATCTAAAAATGGTACCCTTGCCTCAAGAGACACTGCCATGCTCATTTTATCCACTCTCATTAATAAAAGCTCCGGTAACCTGAAATTTAAATCCAGATAACTCATCCATGCTAATGGAGTTTTTTCCCACGATTTTTCCATAAATCTGTCATATATTGGCTTTATAGCTTCATAGGAACTAAAATTTTTGAAATCTTTTTTAAATTTATCTGATAATAATTCTTTCTTGCTATTATCAAAAAAAGCTTCTATTCCGCCCCAGAATATAGGCTTATTTTCTGTACCCCTTTTTAACCATTCATAATATGATTTATGTTTTTTACCGCCAATACTTAATGCAAAAAGTCCTGCTTTTTTTAAAAAATTAACGTTAAATCTGTCATTGATTTTTGCCAGCTTCAACATTACTGCCCATGATGGGTAACCCATAAAAAGCTCGTCACTTCCTTCACCAACCTGGCATACAATTATTCCATTGTCCCTTGCAAGCTTTGACACGGCATATACCGGATAACAAACAAAATCCGCTATCGGTTCATCCTGATGAAAAATTAGTGTTTTAAGAAAATGCATGAAATCATCCATATTTAAAATTCTTGTATGATGGTCTGCATTAATTCTTTCCGCCATTAGTTTTGCGTAATCAAATTCATTTGCATAAGTCTTATTTTCACCTTCATAACCAATAGTGAAAGTCTTTACTCTTTCTGTGGCATCTTCTGAAAACAAAGCGGCATTTGTACTTGAATCTATTCCGCCGGATAAGAATATCCCAACCGGAACATCGCTGACCTTTCTATATTTTACAGCTATTCTTAATTCCTCTAACAGCCTGTGGGCAATTTCATCTTCAGGAATATTCACAAGAGGTTCGGTATGATCAAAAACATCCCAATATCTGTTTATATTAATCTCCCCATATTTTGAAATCTTTAAATAGCAGCCAGAGGTGAGCTTATAGATATCCTTGAACATTGTGTTTGGAGCAGGTACGGTTAAAAATGAAAGAAAATGATAAAATCCTTCCATGTTCACTTCCCTTTTTATGGAATGATCTTCAAGAATTGCCTTTATTTCAGAAGCAAAAATAAATCTGCCTTTATTAATGGTATAATAGACTGGTTTTATTCCAATCCTGTCTCTTGCAATCCATAATTCTTTTTTAACATCATCCCAGATTGCAAATGCAAACATACCTCTGAACTTATCAATACAGTTAATTCCCCACTCTTCAAAAGCATGAAGTATAACTTCCGTATCACTATGGTCCGTCCTGAACTTATGACCGGATCTTTCAAGCTCAGGTCTGATTTCCGAATGATTATATATCTCCCCGTTAAAAACAATCCATAACGTTGAGTCTTCATTAGACATAGGTTGTGCTGCAGCTTTTGAAATATCTATTATAGATAGTCTCCGGTGTCCAAGACCTGTAAAACCGTCTGCAGAAATCCATAAACCATAATCATCCGGACCTCTATGAGCCATAATATCCCGCATTTTGACAAGCAGGTTTTCATTTACTTTTTCGGATTTTAAAAAGTTATATACCCCAACAATACCGCACATTTAAAAGTCTTTCAGATTTCCTATTAACAATAGATATCTATTTGAAATAAATCAGGTATTTCTATAATTTAAATCCTGTAATATTTTATTCCTGCTTTTTCTACTTCATCCTGATTATAAAAATTCCTTGTATCAAAAATATTTTTATTTCTCATCTTTTGCGCTATTAAATCCAAGCTTATTCCCTTAAAGGTATCATGCGCTGCAAAAAGTAAAAGCAAATCAGCATCATTAAGAGAATCATCCAAACTATTTAACTTTCCTTTATAATTCGTAACACAAGGATCATAAATAAAAACTTCAAATCCTTTTTTTGAAAGTTCGTCTATGATTACCAGAGCCGGGCTTTCTCTTGTATCACCCACATTTTCCTTATAGGCTATCCCAAAAATTGCAATTTTGGGATTTTTTATGTTATTTAAAATCTCTGCTATCTTATTTGAAATGACAAAAGGCCTTGAATTATTTATTCTCCTGCATTTTTCAATCAATGTATCTTTTTTTCTGATATTTTCAATAATAAACCACGGGTCTATTGCAATGCAGTGTCCTCCAACTCCAGGACCTGGGTTTAAAATATTCACACGTGGATGCATATTTGCAAATTTCACTACATCCCAGATACTTATCTTGTACTCTTCACAAATATCAGCAAGCTCGTTTGCAAATGCAATATTTACATCCCTGTATGTATTTTCAGCAAGCTTTACGAATTCTGAAGTTTCAAGAGTGGTTGTATAAATGCTGCCCTTTACAAAACTTCTATATACTTCTTTGGCAAGCTCCGCAGATTTCTCATTAAATCCGCCTACAACTCTATCATTGTTAACAAGCTCATATATTATTTTTCCAGGAAGTACTCTTTCAGGGCAAAATGCAAGATGAAAGTCAGTTCCGGCAGCCAGTTTTGTATTTTTTTCTATTATGCTTCCGACAACATTTCTTGTAGTTCCCGGAGGAGAAGTGGATTCAAGAATTACAAGATTATCTTTTGAAACAAAATCCTTGATCATTTCAGCAGCACCAATAACATAACTTAAATCTGCTTTATCATCTTCTTTGACAGGAGTTGGAACAGCAATGATATATACATCGCTTTTCTCGACTTTCTTTGATACTTTCAGCTTACCTTCTTTAAATGCTTTAAGAAAAACTTCTTCAAGATCCGGTTCTTCTATATGAAGTTTTCCTGAACTGAGGTTATTGACAATCCCATCATTAATATCAATCCCCAAGACCTCATAACCATTATTAGCCATCATACAAGCAGTAGGAAGACCGATATAGCCCATTCCCAATATGCAGATAGTTTTCATATTTCAAATGCTCCAATTCTTCAGTTTTAGAAATAAATTAGTTATTATTGCATATAATTTTTTTAATTCAAAGCAAACAACTACTAAATTATAAAAAACACATCAGAAAATTTAATGTTATTAAAACATAATATTAAACCTTAATAGATATATTATAATATTAAATTACATAACATTAGTATTTTTTTAAAATATTGTTAAAAACTTTTTTATATTGTAAAACTATCTTTTCTTTTACCATTGATTTCTCAAGTTTATTAAATAAAAGTTTATAATTTTCTTCAGCAGCTTTATCTACCATATTATCGTCTGAAAGAGCTTTCCTGACTGCTTTTTCCACAGTTTCAGGATCTTCCGGAGGAACCAGTATAAAGTTCCTGCCATCTGCTGCCCATTCTTTCGCGCATGAAGTATCTGATTGAATTGGAAAAGAACCCATGACCATTGCCTCAAGAAAAGAGGTGCTAATCGCATCAGAAATTGAAAGCCCTATTGATATTCTTGACAGCCCATGATGCGTTAATATGTCATCATGATTAGCTTCACTTCCTATTATTTTAACAGGTATTTTAAGATTATTTTCCAAAAGCTCAGCTTTTATTAATACTTCATTTGTATCAATACTGTAAATAAAAATTTTATATCCGTCTAATATATCGGCACACCTTTCAATAGCCCTTAAAGCGACTAAAGCTCTGCCGGCCCAACCCTGATAACCCTTAATCATAATGCTTTTTCTTAGAGAAGGTTTCAGATTGCTGCTTAATTTAATCACTTTTTCAAAATCTATCCCGCCTGAATTAGGTATTACAGATAAATATTTGCCTTTAAAGCCAAATTCTTTTGCATATTCGAGATCCCGCTGGCATTCAGCCGAATAATAATCGCAGTTCTTTAAAACATCTTTCATTTTACCTTTGTGATAACTTGTTTTACCAAATAAATCCATTTCACTCCCATAGTTTGTAACAATCCAGGTTGGAAACTTAAAATTTGAATCTCTCTCCAATATTTTCTTTGCGTCCAATGTTAGGTACCCTGCCTCCTGAATATGCATAGACTGGATAATATCAGGTTTTATTTTTTTTATTACACTGCATAATTTTTTAACTTTATAATTTGGGAATATTTTTTTAAAAATAGCTCTTAACAGTACAGGATTTGTAACTTCTTTTGAAATAGGGGAATTCTGGGAAAACTTGTTTGGAACTGTCTTTTTTGATTTATATTTGTTTATTAAATATTGAGTAAATTTAGACCTGTAGAACTTAACATTTTTTCCTTTTAGCAATGGATTTAAACCAACAAAGTCTTCGGTTGGGAATAAATGAATTTCCCAGCCTTCTTCCAGAATATTATTAATCCACCTTGCTGAATGTATGCTGTCTGACATCATTACAAATAAAATTTTCATTTACTTAAATCTTTATTCATATCTTTTTTATAATTTACAAAAGGCAAGTTTATTATCAATGACTTTAGAACAATCCTCAAACTAAAAAATTCCTTTTTAATAATAGTCCAAAAATATTTTCTAATAATTTTAGCAACTTCCGTTCTGGTTTTTCTATTCATTTGATAAGAAATACCTTCTCTGTTGAAAGATGCTATAGCAAATGATGCCAGATCGACATTAACATTTTTTGAAAAAAATCTGAGCCATACTTCATAATCCATTGCAATGTCATAATCTGCATTAAAATTACCATAATTTTCAAACAACTTTTTTTTGACTACTGTGGAAGGATGCGGAATCCAGCTTAATAACGGAGGCCATAAACCCCACATAGGAGGTTTTTTTTCTAAAATTCTGCCGGATTTCATATCTTTGGTTTCAAAAATTATTGCATCCGCGCTGCTACTGGCTAAAAATTTTGTAAATAATTCACAATCCAAATCCATATTTACACAATCACCACCATTTAAAAACCAAAGCCATTCAGTATTGGAAACAACAATCCCAAAATTAAATGCAGGAGAAATACCTTTTGGCTCCTGCCAGTAATATTTGATATTTTTCTCAGATGATGATAATTTGCGAACTTCATCACTGATTCCGGTTTTACTGGAATCCACAACTATCTGATTTATGTTAAACTTCTCTCTAAGTATCCTTGTGCTTTTGATAGTTGCTATAAAACCGTTTAAATCATTCTTTGTAACAGTAATTATACTGAGAATATTATCCAACTAAACTTCCTTTATCTGACAATATTAATACTTATAATTATTCTTTATAACAAATAACCTAAGATTAAAACATCAAAATTTGAAAATATTTATTAAAATTTTATCAATCAATCTTACAAGAAAAGAAAGATGATCCAATTGGGTTTTTTTAAGCCAGAAATGAACCATTTTTTGGAATATATTTCTCGGATCCCGAAATTTATAAGACTGTTCTTCAGAGTAATTCCAATCCTTTGAAATTTTCTGCCAGTTAAAATCCCATATTGCTTCTTTGGAAAAAAATTTTGCTTCAAACTCATCTAAATAATTTAAAACTTTTTTATCCCAATAATAAAAATCATCTTTAATAATTGTTTTTATATCTATACCAAATCTATAATAATTTTCAAACCATTCTTCTGGTATTTTATACATGTCATGTTTTTTAATAGAATACATATGATGATAATCCCTATATACTGAAACAGCGCTTTGCGGCCTGTTTACTCTCTCCCAGCATTGATACCAATTATGTTTGCTCTGCATTCTTTCCCAGTCAGTAAATTGGTAGTGCATAATTTTAATATTTTTTAAATTTATTTTCAGAGCATTTTTCGGACAGATATTTCGATATGTATGAATCTTTTCAGCTTCATATGGACTGCCGTCATCAAAAAAAGCAAGAGGAATCATAATCGGGCCATTCCAATAATGAGTCATATCGGGACAAATATTTACAAAATTTGCCATAAAAACCGTTCCGGGAGTGCTTTTGTAAAATTGTTTAAGCTCTTCTTCCAGTAATATTTCCGGCGTAAGTATTTCATCAGCGTCAACTGCAAAAATTAACTTAGCGCCATCGATTTTCCTTGCCTCGTCAATCAGAATCTGTCTTACATATTTTTCATTATATTCCAGGTCAAAATTTTCAACTAATATAACCTTTGGATATTTCTTTGCTATTTCCTTCGAATTATCTTCAGAACATTGATCAGAAATTATTATATGATCTGCCCAAAGACTGGTGCATTTCAAAAATCTATCAAGGATTTTTGATTCATTCCTTACCGGAGTTGTACAGATAAATTTTGGTTTTTGGAGATTCATATAACTTTTTTAAAAAATATTTTAGATTTATTAGAATTTAAATAAATTAATTAATATTTTATCAATAAACCTAACATAAAAACTGGGGTAATTCTTTTGGGTTTTTTTAAGCCATTTATGAACTAACTTCTGAAATAAAGTCCTTGGATCTTTAAAATCACTTTTATTACCATATTTAAAATTTAATCCTTTTGCAAGCATGCTCCAGTCAATATCCCAAATGGATTCTTTTGCAAAAAATTTGGAATTATATTTCAATAAATAATCCAAAACTACTTTATCCCAATAATAAATATTGTCTTTAATAACTTCTTTTAAATTAATTCCATATTCTTTATAATAATCTAACCATCTAACTGGAAGTTCTTTTAATTCTGATTTCCTTATTGAATACATATGATGATATCCTCTATATCTTCTAACTGAGCTTGAATATGGATTATTAATTTTTTCCCAGCATTGATACCATCTGTGTTTGCTTTCCATTCTATCCCAGTCAGTGTATTGAAAATGCATAATTTTGATTTCATCAATGTCTAAAAAACTGGTATTTCTATTTATCGGAAAACGAAAATTATGAATTTTTTTTCCTGAATTTATACTGCTATTATCAATAAACCCCCAAGGTAAGTTAAATGTACTTGACCAATAATATCCAAAATCAGGAGTAATATTTATAAATTTTGATCTTAACACTGTTCCTTGTTTTAACTTCTTTATCTTATCTTGCAAAATAAAATCAAAAAACTCAGGAGTGAATATTTCATCAGCATCTAATGCAATTAATATTTTATTACCTTCAATTTTTCTTGCTTCCTGAATCAATAAATTTTGTCTTTCACATTCATCAAAAGGAAATATATTTTTTATTACTTTAACTTTTGGAAATTTGTTTGCAATTTCTATAGAATTATCTTCAGAGTCTTGATCAGCTATTATGATATTGTCAGCCCAAATCAATGTACTTTTTATAAATTTCTCTAAAATCCATGATTCATTTTTAACTGGAGTAAGGCAGATAATTTTAAAATTACTAATTGACATTATTCAATTCTCCAATTTAGCAAAGGGAAAAAATATCCTGGTAC
>JAMDDL010000076.1:16269-22755 GCA_023488645.1 Actinomycetota bacterium
TGCTCATTCCAAGAATAGCACCATTAAGATAGATATTTTCCCTTCCGGTAAGTTCGGGGTGGAATCCTGTCCCAACCTCCAGCAAACTTGAAACCCTGCCTTTTATTGATATTTTGCCTTCTGAAGGTTCCGTAATCCTTGAAAGCAGTTTAAGAAGAGTTGATTTGCCTGCACCATTTCTTCCTATTATACCTACCCTGTCGCCCTGCTCAACATCAAAATCAATATTTCTCAAAGCCCAAAAATCTTCTTTTTTAAAAGCAGATATTGACTTTCCGGTAATGGTTTTTACGACTTTTTTTGTCCCGTTTGCAATTACATCTCTTAGCGCAAGATACCTGTCCTGGACCTGATGAGAAATTATATATTTTTTACCAAGATTCTCTGCTTTAATTATTGTTTTCATTGATTAAATTCGATCTGCGAATGTTTTTTCGGTTTTTCTGAAGTACCAGAATCCCCATATAATAATTAAAATTGTAATTACAATTGAAAGTATGAAACCCGGCCAGTAAAAAGATACTCCCTTGCCTATTATCGACCACCTGAAACCATCAATTACACCGACCATCGGATTAAGGGAATACCAGAACCTGTATCTTTCAGGTACGATATTGCTGCTAAAGCCAACCGGGGAGATATACATACCGAATTGCACAATAAATGGTATAACATATCTGAAATCCCTATATTTAACATTAAGAGCAGAAAATAAATATCCCATTCCTAACGAAAGAATTGTAGCAAGCAATAAAAACAAGGGCATAAAAACAATTTTCCAGCTTGGTACAAATCTATAAATTGCCATTGTTATACCCAGGAGCACAAATGATATTATAAAATCTGTTAAAGATACTATTATCGTACTTGTAGGCATTATTATTCTGGGAAAATAAATCTTGGAAATCATGTTCTGATTTGAAATTAAACTGTTTGAAGCTTCCGATAATGCATTTGCAAAGTACTGCCAGGGCAATATGGCTGAAAAAACCAGTATGGGATAAGGCGCTCCTCCTGAAGGCAATTTTGCCAGTTTGCCAAATACAATAGTAAAAACAAGCATTGTCAAAAGAGGACGAATAACAGACCAGACAATTCCTATAACAGTTTGTTTATATCTTACTAAAATATCTCTCCAGGAAAGAAAATAAAAAAGTTCCCTATATCTCCACAAATCAGCCCAATAATGCTTTTCGGATTTTCCGGCTTCAATTACAAGATAGTCATCATCTTCTGTATGTTTCGAGTTAATTCTCATTCTCGACATCTTTAATATACCAATCTATAGTATTTTTTAAACCTTTATCAAAATCAGTTTTAGCCTTAAAATTAAATTCTTTATAAGCTTTGCTTGTATCAAGACACCTTCTTGGCTGTCCGTCAGGTTCCGAAGAATCAAAAACTATTTTGCCTTCAAACCCCATTATATATTTTATTTTATATGCAAGATCATGAATTGATATTTCAAAACCTGCACCCAAATTAACTGCATCCGGCTTATCAAATAATTCCGCTGCTAGGACAATACCCTCTGCACAGTCTTCGACATATAAAAATTCCCGTGTAGCTTTACCAGTCCCCCAGACAACAACTTCATCTTTATTATCTTTTTTAGCTTCGTAGAACTTCTTTATTAAAGCTGGTATAACATGGCTAGAAGAAGGATTAAAATTATCCCCCGGGCCATACAAATTAACCGGCAGTAAAAATATACAATTAAATCCATATTGCTGTCTGTACGCCTGAGACTGAACTAAAAGCATTTTTTTTGCAAGCCCATAAGGAGCATTTGTTTCTTCAGGATATCCAGACCATAAATCCTCTTCCTTGAAAGGTACCGGAGTGAATTTTGGATAAGCACAGATTGTTCCAAGTGCAATGAACTTTTCTATATTGTTAAGCCTTGCTTCTTCAATCAACTGAATGCCCATAATCAGATTATCATAAAAGAATTTTCCAGGATTTTCCCTGTTTGCACCAATTCCTCCTACCACCGCTGCCAGATGTATTACTACATCAGCTTTAGCAGCTTTATACATTCTTTGTATTTCATCAATTTTCCTTAAATCATATTCTTCTATTAAAGGAACAAAAATATCCTTACAACCCTTTTTCCCCAGTTCGTCTATTACAAATTTACCTAAAAAGCCTGCCCCACCAGTAACAATAACTTTTTTTTCTTTTAGATTTAACATAGCTATTAAAAAATATCAGAGTAATAAAACTATTTGTAAAAATTTAGATTAAACTATATTTCAAAGTAAGATAAAAATCAATTAAGAATAACTCTAAAAAAATAAAAAATGGATTAAATTATTAAGTGAAATATTAAGTGAAATATTAATTATTGTTTTTAATATTAAATAATAATTTAAAAAACTTGTAAATTATCCTTAAAAAATTTCTAAAAGACTGATAAAAAATATTAAAGTCTTTTGAAAGTAAAAATTTAAAATAACATTTTAAATCAGGAGAAATAATTAATAAATTAAATAATGTTCTGTTAAATGCTATTTTAAGTTTTTTAAAGAATATTTTTTCAAAATTATTGTCTTTAAATATTTTTTTATAGAGCCCATAGTCAAAAACCCATTCATTATAAATAAAATATAGATTTTTTCTTTGCATTTGTTGTGTAACCTGATTTTTATGAACTCTTGAATTAAACAATATCTCCGGAACATATGCAATTTTGTTTCCAATTATGATTGCGTTTAAAAAAACAGTATCAGCACAGTAAGGATGAGAATCGAAGTCAAATCTATTATCTCCTACTTTTACCATCCTAATCATAGTACCTGACCAAGGAAAAGCTAATCCTTCAATATGATGATAATAATAATCCTTAAAACTTAATATACTGGGATTGTAAATATTTTTATATTTAATCTGCTCAATAATATTTCCATCTTCATTAATAGTATTAAAAGCCGTTCCTCCAATAGATATATCCTCTTCTTTTTCCATAATTGCTAACACTTTATTCATATAATCAGGTTCTAGAATGTCATCATCGTGCAACATTAAACAAAATTCACTATTAATATTATCTAAGACCCAATTAGCATTAGCTCCCATGCCAATGTTATTAGGATGTTTTATTTCTCTAAAATCAAAATCTTTTTTTATCTCTTTCAAATATTCATAAGTATTGTCAGTAGAATTATCATTCAAAACATAAAGACAATAATCATCATAATTTGAATTAAAAACAGATGCTACCGTTTTTCTTAAATAATTAACTCTATTATATGTTAGGATACATACCGCTACTTTTTTATTATTTATTATTTTCATATTTTTTTAATTATCAATTTGGAATTGACCCACTCCTTTGAACACATTGTATACTAAAATAACTTAAGTTAAAATAAGCTGATGAGGACCTAATAAAGAGAAAGGTTTGTCTTATCAAATGAAGATAAAAAAATATTTAACTAAGATTTTAAAATAGAGATAGATGAAACAATGGTATTAGACAAGGCGAATCTTTATGATAATGCTAAACTGGTATTGTTTTTTAGAGCACTAAAAGTCGAAGAAGTGTATATGAGTGATTTTACAAAAATAAATACTAAGGATATTATGGAAAATATTAATTTAAATAGTTTTAAAGTAAGAATTTTATGTCCTATCTGCAATAGTGACTCACTAATTTTAAAAGATAAAGTTAAAACCATTAATAATAATTCTGATTTCCTTGTTTCACTTAGAAAGTGCCGTTTTTGCGGTCACTGGTTTATTGATCCTATGCCAAAACAGGATTATTTGAACAAATTATATGAATCAGGATCAACATTTGTTGTAGAGGAAAATTATAAGGGTAACGAAGAGTTCAATTATAATAACCTTGAAAAATATATTTCCCGTTTTATTAATTTGAATTCAGATATGTCGAATCTAAATTATCTTGAAATAGGTGTCGGGCCCGGACATTTGTATAATTTTTTTAAAGATAAAGTCAATATCTGCTATGGCGTTGACCCCTGCCCATATAAACCTGAGGGCAGATACATGGTATCTGACATATCTGAAGTACCTGATGATATTAAATTTGATATCATCATTATTCAAGATGTTCTGGAACATCTTGAAGACCCGACTCTTATGCTGAAAACCGTCAGGAAATTAGCAAACAATAACGCACTTATAAGCTTAGGATTTCCCAATTGCGATTCCACCCTGGCAAAATTATTAAAAGAAAAATGGTCCATGGTAAGACCACTTGGACATCTTCATTATTTTTCCAGTAAATCAATAAAAATAATGTTTGAAAATTCAGGATGGAAGATTAAAAGAAAATATAGCTACTGGCCCGCACCTTCTGCATTTTACTATATTACAAATTTCGAATATAAATCAAAAAATCCCTTAAGGCTGGTTTATAGAATCTTCAGAAACCTGATTTTTAAACAGTTACTTTTTGGAAAAGACCAGTGGTATGTCTGCGGAGTAACAAATTAAAAAAATTTTATTCTGATATTGCAGTAAAATTTAATCTTCTTGCATTTTCCTGCCATGCAAGTCCGATGGCTAGAGAATTTACAATTGAAATACATGACATTACCGTTGTTGCTGACATATAATTCTCTGTAAATGAAAGCATAAATAGTGCCACTATACTTCCAAGCCCGCAAAGATATATTTTCTTTCCAAAATCGCTTGAATGTTTGCTGTTGTAAGCCCTGATAAGTATTCCAAAACATAAAACCCAAAAGAGCAATAAAAGTCCAAGACCGATTACACCAGTTTCAGCTAGAAATTGCACATAAGAGTTATGTGCTTGAGAATCATTAAAAAAGTAAGCAGGATGAAGATAAAAAGCAAAAAGACCCGGTATCCCCTTCAGTTTATCATATAAAACGGGAAATATATCATTTTGCCTTCCAAATCCTATTCCAAAAATCGGGCTTTTTGTAAAGAGATACCAGGCTTTAGCCCAATAGGTGAACCTTGCAGCAGTGTTGACTTCTTTAAAATCAAATATCTGTAAAATCCTATTCCATGTTCCAGTTAAATATACAACTGGAATAAAACAAATTATCAATGCACCTAACGCAATTAAAAATTTTTTAACGGATCTGAAGTGCATCCATAAGATAAAAACCAATCCTGCCGCAAAACCTGTATAACTTCCTCTGCTTTTTGTAAAAAACAAGCCAGCTACACAAATAATAAATACCACCAGATAAACAAACTTATATTTAATTGTTTTTTCCTTTAAAAGAAATACTAAGGCAAATAAGCTGACCATTGCATATACTGAACCTGTTGCATTATGAGCAAAGTTT
This sequence comes from Actinomycetota bacterium, assembly GCA_023488645.1. Taxonomy (GTDB): domain Bacteria; phylum Actinomycetota; class Humimicrobiia; order Humimicrobiales; family Humimicrobiaceae; genus JAMDDL01. The sequence goes on from JAMDDL010000076.1 coordinate 21,561, forward strand.
AATGCGACAAATATATCGTCAGTATTATATTTCATCCTTATTGTAAAAACTGACACTTTACTTAATAATTCAAAAACGGCAAATAAAGAAAAACCGCAGAACACAATAAATAAAAATTTAAAATACACATTGGATAGTCTTTTGTAATTAAAAAAGGGAACAGCTAACACAAAAAACATGATATAGCAAAAAAAGAAATTACCGTCATTTCTTAAAAAGCTATATTTAAATAAATCTATAAACCTTTGATTGGAAAGTAAAAAACTAAAAATAAGGTAAAGATATATAATTAAAAGCAGTCCCAGTATCTTCGCATGATAAGAAGTTATAACTCTTTTTTTAAAAAAAAATATCAGGGAAATCAGCATTACCACAAGAAAAGAGATGACCAGGAACTTGGGATAATTATTGATAAGTAAAAAAAGAGCAGGTGATGCTAAAACCAGATAAAATATAGTCTCCAATACTTTTTTATAATTATTACCTTTGCTTATTTTCAGATTATCAACCATTGCTTACATCATTTCATAATCCCGATATAACTCTTCTGAAATATACTTAAATTCTGCATTAAAAAATTCGCATAGAAAATCAAAACCAGTTTGTAAAACAAAGAAAAAAATTTATAGGAAATTAACTTTATTTTTCTTTTGATTATAAATATTTACAATTAATGAAGCTGCAACTGCCAGTATCAAACCTGCAAAAACACTTAAAATAATATTTCTTAAAAAATCCAGATTAGAATAAACCTGCGGCTCTAGGTTATAAAAAATCCTGGAAACAAAAAAATCTTTATTCTGTCTGACATTTTCCATGGTCTCTATAAGTAACTTATACTCGCCTTCGAGATTGTCTATTTGTTGTTTAAAATTATCAGAAACCGCAATTTCATTTTGAATTTTTATACCTTCAGTATTTTTACTGCTGTCATTCAATTCTTCTTTATAATAATTTATTATCTCATTTTCAGCTTGTATTTTGATCTCGCTTAGTCTATTTTGATTTTCTTTAAGTTTATTATTAAGACTGGTTGAAAAATCCGAATAGGCTTTTTCAAATTCGATGTTTTTCTGTTCGGTAAAGACTTCGAGTAAAGTTTTATTAATTTTATATGAATCTTCCCTATTGTTACTGGAAACAGTAATATTTAAACTGTTCACTTCTATATCTCTGTCTAATTTTATTCTTTTCC
>JAMDDL010000135.1 GCA_023488645.1 Actinomycetota bacterium
ATAAACTCTGATCTTAACAAAGTTTTTAAACGATTTAATGAGATTATGAAAACTATTTAAGAAATTCAAAAGAAAGTTATCAAAACAACCAGCAGGGTTTTTCCAATCTCTTCACGGAAGTGGGCAAAATATTTCTTTAAATAGTATATATTTTGTTATTAATCAGACTTCATAAAAATAATAATGATTACTACAGAAGAACAACTTAATCTTTTTATATCACTTTTCAGGGGAAGAACAGATGTATTTGCCAGAAGATGGGAAAAAGATGGCAAAAGCGGCTATGCTCCTGCTTATAAATTTGATTGGGATGAATATCTTTTACATAAGGCAAAAGGCGGAAATTTTCAAAATTTTAAAAATAAAGAAAAAATTCCCCTATCAAAAGATGTTATAAAAAAACATCTGATTGGTGCATATTTTATAGGTATTTATCCTCTACTTGAGGATAATACTTCTTATTTTATCGTAATTGATTTGGATGGAAAGAATTGGGAAGCTGATTGTAAGAATTTTATTGGATTGTTAAATCAGATGGGGATTTCAGCACATATAGAAAGATCATTTTCTGGCAACGGTTGTCACATCTGGATTTTTTTTGAAGATAAATATCCTGCGGTAAAAGGGAGAAAAATCTTTTTAGAATTTTCAAAAATAATATTAAATCTGCCTGAATTTGAAAAAGAAATATCATTTGATAGATTGTTTTCAAATCAAGATAGCCATTCAGGTATGGGTTTTGGTAATTTAATAGCTTTACCACTTCAAGGCAAAATGGTACAGGAAAATAAAATGGTTTTTTTAGATCATGATAATCTCTTAACTATTAGCAATCAATGGAAATATATGCAGGAAATTAAAAAAATTTCTATTGAAAAGCTGGATAAAGTGTATTCCCAATTGTTCACAAATAACAGTTTAGGATATCCAAGTGTAGCCGATAAAAAAGAAATATTTGAACCAAATATCCTTAACATTACATTAAGGAATCAAATTATTTTAAATAAAAACAATATGGGAAAAAAGGTTAAAGATTTCTTAAAAAAGAATTTAATTTTTATAAATAGTGAGTACTTGATAAAACAGAAGATTAAAAAAAGCACATTTGGGATACAGAAGTTTTTTAATTTAATTACAGAATCTGAAAATGAAGTGAGAATTCCTAGAGGATTTTTAAATAATTTAGTAAATTTTTGCGATGAAAATGAAATTAAGTTTAAGTTATTTGATAAAAGAAAAAAATTGAAAAATATAGATTTCAGTTCAAAAGTTAGGTTACTGGGAAACCAAGAAATTGTTTTAGACTGCTGTGAAAATATTGATTCGGGTATCATTGTTGCTCCTCCTGGTTTTGGAAAGACAATAATCGGGATAGAATTAATATCAAGAAAAAAACAGCCTGCTCTTATATTGGTTCACAGAAAACAGATATATGATCAATGGCTCCAGAGAATTGAAAATTTTCTCAGTATTAATAAAAAAGATATCGGCCAGATTTGCGGAAATAAGAAAAATTTTTCAAATACCATCACAGTTACAATGATTCAAAGTTTACTAAAATTACCTAACCTGAAAGATATTGATGAACTTTTTGGAACTATAATTGTTGATGAATGTCATCATATTCCCGCAAAAAGCTTCAGACAACTGATAACAAATTTTAATCCATATTATATTTATGGTCTAACGGCAACTCCTAAACGAAAATATAATGATGAAAAATTAATATTTTTTTACATTGGTGACATAATTTGCGATGTAGCGAATATAGTTGATTTTAAAGAAGATAAAACTGAAAACAAAATACTGATAGAAGTAAGAAAAACAGATCTTGATTTTCCTTATGATAATAAAACAGATGATTTTCAGCTTCTTTCGAAAGTTTTAATCTATGATTCGGGTAGAAACAAATTAATAAGCAAGGATGTTTTAGAAGCAGTAAGCTATAAACATAAAGTGCTGATTCTAACAGAAAGAAAAGAACATGCAGACGTCTTGTATGCTTTTTTAAAATCATATTGTGAGGTTATTTCTATAACAGGTGATGACTCCATATCGTCAAGAAAAATAAAACTTCAGCAAATTAATACAGGAAATTTTCAGGTTCTAATTACAACGGGACAATTACTTGGGGAAGGTTTTGACATAGAAAGCATTAATTGTTTATTTCTGGTATTTCCATTTTCTTTTGAAGGAAAATTGATTCAATATATTGGAAGGATTTTGAGGTTTGGAGGTAAAAAGCTTATTTATGATTATAGGGATATACATATAGAATTTTTAGAAAAACTTTATAAAAAAAGAGAGAAGTATTACAGGAAAATGGGAAAATAAATTTATATGAGTTACTTAAAAAATGACTAAAAATAGCAAAACCTGGAAGCCCACATACGAGGAATTACATGCTTAATAAAATAATTAAATTAATAAGTACCTGTCAATATTATCACGATTTATGTCTTACTTTAACAGCATAAGATATTAAAATTTCTGGAAAGCTAAGCTAAATAAATACAATTTCCATGCGAACCCTTTGCTATCAATTGTTGCCCAACCCGCTTTGCATCCATCTATACTTAGAAGTTGACTATTTAACTGAAATGATATATATTCCGAATTAGCAATACTAATTTGGAGGATATTCCTAAATGAGCTTTGTAAAAAGAATATTAAATATTGAGCTTCCAAGCCAGCAATCTGCTTTTTTATGGGGAGCAAGAAAAACGGGTAAAAGCACCTATTTAAAAAATCGCTTTCCAAATAGCTTGGTATTTGATTTTTTAAAGACCGATTTTTTTCTTGAGGTTTCTAAAAATCCAGCACTCTTACGTGAACGTTTACTTGCGACAGATAAAAGCTTACTTGAGCATCCCGTAATACTGGATGAAGTTCAAAAAGTCACGCAGGTTCTTAATGAGGTACACTGGTTGATTGAAAATAAAGGATTAAGATTTATTCTATGTGGTTCAAGTGCAAGAAAATTAAGAAGAGGCCATGTTAACCTTTTAGGAGGCAGGGCATGGCGTTATGAAATGTTTCCACTCGTTTCGGCTGAGCTGAAGAATATAAATCTGTTACATGTCTTAAATCATGGAATGATACCAGCACATTATCTACAGGATGATAAGGAGTGCAGGAGATCTTTGAAGGCATATATTGGGGATTATTTAAAAGAGGAAATCTTTGCCGAAGGATTAACCCGGAATATTCCCGCTTTTTCCAGATTTTTTGATGTATTTGGATACTCTCATGGCGAAATTACAAATTATTCAAATATTGCCCGTGATTGTGGCATAGATTCAAAAACAGTCAAAGAATATTATCAAATTCTTGTTGATACATTACTTGCAGTAAGAATTGAACCATTCAAAAAAAGACAGTCACGTAAAATTATAACTAAAGCGCCCAAATACTATCTGTTTGATGTAGGAGTAGCTAATTATTTAAGGAAATGGCATCTGGAAGAAGAGAGAGGCGAGGAATTCGGCAGGGCTTTAGAACATTTTATATTAATGGAGTTAGTTGCGTTTAGGGCTTATAATGAGAAAGATTTTGAAATAAATTTCTGGAGAACTAAAACAGGTCTGGAAGTGGATTTTATTTTGGCAGGTGGTGAAATTGCCATAGAGGTAAAAGGCACAAGTCGTATTGATAGAAAAGATTTCTATGCACTGGAAGCTTTTGCCGAAGAATATTTATCAAAAAAGAACTTTATCATTTGCAATGAAAAAGATAAAAGACTTCATGGTAAAATCGAGGTAATACCCTGGAGAGATTTCCTGCAAGAATTATGGTCAGGAAATATTTTATAAGAATATTATAATATTTGGACTATTTAATTTCAGTATAGTTTTAGGATATTTTTAGATATTTTTTAAGTAGTGGGTCTAAAGCAACAATTGAATTTTGATTCTTTTATTGATTTTGCTTAATTTTTATGTTAATTTAATAAATAATCTTAACAATAGTTGATATAAAATGATAACTTAACGTAAGTTAATTTATTAAATCATGTTAACAAAGAATTAAAAATACAGAATTTAAAAACACAACAAATAAAGATTAATATTCTGGTTGGAGTTATTATGAAAAATAATAAATTTATTACTATTCCTCAATTAGCAAAATTTTTAGGATTAAGTAGAATCGCTGTTTATAATAAGGTAAAGAAAGGGGAAATAGAAGCAATAAAAATAGGGAGAAATTATGCTATTTCTAAAAAATATGTAGATGATATTGTTGGTAAGAAATTAAGTGCAAAAAGAAAGAAAGAGATTGATGAAGCTGTAAAAAAAACAGTTAAAGAATATGGTGATGTATTAAAATTATTGGGTAAGGAATAATGGAAAATATTACTCTTAAAGATGTAGAATATATAGCATTTAAATTAGCACACGAGGCACTGTCTTTTGATGAACCAATACCAGATTTTCTGACTCGCTATCCGAATGCATTAGAAAGTTGTTTAGCTACTCCTTTCCAAAGTTTTTCAAAAAAAGATCTCTATCCGGGTATTATACCTAAAGCAAGTATTCTTTTTTATCTTATGATTAAAAATCATCCCTTCCAAAATGGCAATAAAAGAATTGCTATGACTACTTTGTTTGTTTTTCTTTATAAGAATAAAAGGTGGTTAAAAGTCAATACGCAGGAACTTTATAACTTTACCGTTTGGGTGAGTCAAAGTCCTCCAAAGGTTAAAGAGGAAACCGTAAAAGCCATAGAGAAATTTTTAAAAACATATATTATGTCGCAGCAATAGGGAAAAAGGAAAGTCAGGATTTACCATGAGAAGCTTTACCCCAGAATATGTTTTTTGCTGAGAACAGTGCATCGAAATTTAATCCGTATGCAAGGGATATTTCGCAATGAGCAAGAAAACCGCAGTTTTTGCAT
>JAMDDL010000216.1 GCA_023488645.1 Actinomycetota bacterium
ATAAAAGAAGATTTAATTATGCTTTTACAAACTGTACGAATTGCGGTCCCAGATTTACCATAATTAAAAAACTTCCTTATGACAGGCAAAATACAACAATGGCTGATTTTTTAATGTGTCCTGAATGCAGACAGGAATATGACAATCCACAGGACAGAAGATTTCATGCCCAGCCAAATGCCTGCATTAAATGCGGTCCGCAATTACAGCTAACGGATAATGAAGGAAGGCTGTTAAAAAATATAGATCCCTTAAAATATGCCGTAAGACAACTTAAAAATGGCAAGATAATAGGCATTAAAAGCCTTGGAGGATTTCAAATTGCATGTGATGCTACATCTGATAATGCAGTACAAAGGCTTAGAAAAAGTAAAAACAGGCCATATAAACCCTTTGCCCTTATGTTTAAAAATATGGATCATGTAAAAATGTATTTTAAGACAAACAGCCAGGAAAGAGAACTACTGTCTTCTCAAAAAGCTCCGATTGTGCTGCTAAAAAAGAAAAAAATATCCGGTCTTACAAATGAAAAAGAAATTGAAAGAGGTATTTTTAATTTAAAACAGGTTTCAAAGTATGTATCATTTAATAATAAATATGAAGGAGTAATGCTTCCCTATAGCCCGCTGCATCATCTTATTTTTAAGGAAATAAACTTTCCCTTGATAATGACAAGCGGAAATATTTCCGAAGAACCCATAGCATACGAAAATGATGATGCAGTAAAAAAATTAAAAAGTATTTGCGATTTCTTTTTAATTAACAACAGGGATATTTATTCAAGATTTGACGATTCTGTTGTAAAAATCTTTAAAAAAAGGGAAATGATTTTAAGAAGGGCGAGGGGTTATGCTCCTTATCCTGTGAAGCTTGAATTGGAACTGAAGAATAAGACAGTTTTAGCAATAGGATCTGAAGAAAAAAATACATTTTGCTTGATAAGAAAAAATTATGCAATAATCAGCCAGCATATCGGAGATATTGATAATGAATACAGTATTGATTTTTTTAAATCTGCTTTAAAAAATTACCGCAGCCTTTTTAATATTGATAAAATTGACTTGCTTGTATTTGACAAACATCCTGCATTCAGGCTTAACAGCTTAGCGTTAAATGAAATCAAATCAGAAAATAAAATTTCAATTCAGCACCACAAAGCTCATATTGCAAGTGTTATTGCTGAAAATAATATAAAAAGAAAAGTTCTTGGTTTTGCCTGGGATGGCACAGGTTATGGGGATGACGGCAAAATATGGGGCAGTGAAATATTTGTTGCTGATGAAAAATTAAACTTTGAAAGAATCGGACATTTAACGGAAAAAATTCTTCCGGGAGGAGAAGTTACAATTCGCAAACCTTACAGAATGGCAATAACTTATATTTACTATTCATGGATCAGATCTGATAAGAATAATTTTTTATCGGATAATAAAAGTGGCATAGGTGTAAATAAAAAAGCTGATGCCGGAATCGGTAATCTTTTTTTAAAATATTTCAGAAAAAATTTTTCATGTTATGCAAAAATTGTTGAAGACAGGGAAATATTATCCATTGTCTTTCAAATAGAAAGCGGATTTAACAGTATAAAAACTACAAGCATGGGCAGATTATTTGATGCTGTAAGTTCAGTTCTGAAATTAACTAATACTGCAACTTTTGAAGGCGAGGCAGCAATTAACCTTGAAATGATTGCAAAAGAAAATTGTAAAGATTTTTATAACTTTAAATATACAAATGAAAATCCGGATATGGATAATTACAAAAAAAACAGAAAATTTATTGTAGATGATATTGATTTATTCTTAAAAATATTAAAAGACATTTCCAGCGGAAAGGATTTTGAGAAAATATCTGCAGGATTTCATAATACACTTTCGGAAATTATTCTTGATATAAGTAAAAAAATAAGAGAAAATCTTACAATTAATGATGTTGTTTTAAGCGGCGGAGTTTTTCAAAATAATTATTTGATTGAAAAAACTTTTAAACTGCTTGAAAATGAAGGTTTCAATGTTTATACAAATTTCAAAGTGCCTGTAAATGACGGGGGTATTTCACTCGGACAGGCGTATTTGGGAATGAAAAATATGACTTGATCTTAAAGGAGATTAACAAATGTGCGTAGCTGTACCGGCTGAGGTAATTAAATTATTTGAGAATAGTGCAGAAATTGATTCGAAGGGTGTAAAAAAAATTATAGATGTCTCCCTTGTACCTGAAGTTAAATGCGGGGATTTTGTAATTGTTCATGCAGGTTTTGCAATACAAATTATAGACAGGGATGAAGCTTTAAAAACACTGGAGTTGTTTGAAAACTATGCAGAATAACATAAACAGTTTAATTGAAGAAATAAGAATAATATCAAGCGATCTGCCGGATATAAATATAATGGAAGTGTGCGGAACTCACACAATGGCTATCGGAAGAAATGGCTTAAGGCAGTTATTGCCTCGAAACATTAATCTTGTAAGCGGTCCGGGTTGCCCTGTTTGTGTAACTCCTGTCAGTGATATTGATAATGTTATTAAATTATCCGGAAATCGTAATAATTATATTTTTACTTTCGGGGATATGCTAAAAGTTCCGGGTTCAAAATCAACCTTGTATAAAAAAAGATCCGAAGGAGCAAATATAAAAATCTGCTATAGTCCTCTTGATGCACTTGATTTTGCAGAAAAAAATCATGATATAAATGTTATATTTATTGCAATTGGTTTTGAAACGACTGCACCTCTTACAGCATCCTTATTAAAAAAAGCTGCTGATATCGGAACCGATAATTTTTATATTTATAACACTCATAAACTGGTTCCTCCTGCCATTGAATTTCTGCTTAATGCTAATAATAAGAGTAAAATAAATGCTTTTTTATGCCCCGGTCATGTGTGTGCGGTAACAGGAAGTAAACCTTATAATTTTATCAGTGAAAAATTCGGCAAGTCTGCAGTAGTAAGCGGATTTCAAGCTGATGACATTGTAAAATCCATATTAATGATTTTAAGACAAATAAAAAATAACCATCCTGCAGTTGAAATTCAATATGACAGGGTGGTTAAGGAAAATGGAAATCCGACTGCGCTTAATTTTATTAAGGAAGTTTTTAATGTCGGCAGTGCTTACTGGAGAGGAATTGGTGAAATTCCTGGAAGCGGTCTTGAACTTAATGACAAATTTAAGAATTTTGACATTAAAATCAAGTATGGCTTCAGGCAAATTCAGGTTCAAGAGCCAAAATATTGCAGTTGCGGGTTAATACTTCAGGGTGAGAAAAAACCTTTTGAATGCAAATTGTTTGGAAAATCATGTACTCCTGATAAACCGGTGGGTCCCTGTATGGTATCAAGTGAAGGAACATGTGCTGCATATTTTAAATATGAAAAATATAAAATATAAATAAGAAAATAACTTGAACGAAATAAATCGTTTATTTTAAGTAAATCATGGATAAAACAAATAAAAATAAAAATTTTAAAGATACACATATCCTGCTTTCTCATGGAGATGGAGGCACAAAAACAGGTGAGCTTATAAATAATCTCATACTGAGATATCTGGGAAACAGGATTTTAAATAATCTTGAAGACAGCGCCGTATTTAATGATTTCAAACATAATAAGATTGCATATACTACTGACAGTTTTGTAGTAAAGCCAATATTTTTTCCCGGCGGAGATATAGGAAAATTAAGCATTTGCGGAACTGTAAATGATCTGGCATCAGTCGGTGCCAGCCCTATAGCCTTAAGTATGAGTTTGATTATTGAAGAAGGCTTTGATCTTGAAAGTCTTGAAAAAATACTTCAATCTGCAGGTAAAATTTTAAAGGAAACTGAAACTTTTGTGGTAACAGGAGATACAAAAGTGGTTGAAAGAAACAGTGCAGACAAAATATTTATTAACACTTCAGGGATAGGCTGTATAAGAAATAATACATGTATTTCTCCTGTCAATATCAAACCAGGAGATAAAATATTAATTAATGGAAGTATTGCTGAGCATGGTCTTGCAGTCTTAAGCTCAAGACCTGAATTTAATTTCAAAACAGATATTATAAGCGATTGTGCTCCGTTATACTCTCTTGTAAATACAATGCTTGAAGTATCAGATAAAGTACATGCCTTAAGAGATGCTACAAGGGGCGGTGTTGCTACCGTACTTAATGAAATGGCGCAAAGATCAAAAACAATAATAAATATTTATGAAGATAAAATACCTGTAAAACAGGAAGTTGAAAGTTTATGTGAATTTTTAGGGCTTGATCCTCTGTATATTGCAAATGAAGGCATAATGGTTGCCTTCGTTGATCAAAATGATTCAAAAAAAGTTCTGGAAGCAATGAAGAAAAATAAATATGGAATCAATTCAACTATAATAGGAGAAGTTTCTGAAAATTCAGGTCAAAGTGCAGTTATTCTTAACACAAAAATTGGTACCAGAAGAATAATTGATAAATTTTACAGTGAACAGTTGCCAAGAATCTGCTAAATTTTTTTCAAATCGTCATAGCTTTTTTCAAACGACTTTATACAATCATCCATATTTGAATTTAAAATAAACAAATTTGCAAGAGGTTTTCTTAAAGCAAGTGATTTTTGGGGAATATCAACCTGGCTTGTTTTTGCCTGTATTTCCTTAATTATTTCCTTTATAGCTTTTGAAATTTCTTCAATGGTATTGGATTTGGCAATTAACTGTTCACAAACATTTAAAATATCATGTACTTCTTTTTGCATTACCAGCTCCTTTCCTTAAGCCATGTTGTTTATATTATATATTTTTAATATTTATAAAAATTAAGTTAATTATCCATCATGTTTGCTACCTCATATTTTAAATATTATACATTATTTTTGTAATAGTAGTTACAAATATT
>JAMDDL010000043.1 GCA_023488645.1 Actinomycetota bacterium
CCTTCTGGCGCACATTGCCAGAAATGCTGTGCTTCTTTGCAACTAAGGGACTTCCTTGCCCTTAATTTTATTAAATTTTTTGATTAACAAAAATTAAAATACATGAAATTAATTTTTTTGTCAATCAATCAGTTGTTGCTGTCCCAGTAATTAATTGATTTTCCAGGGATTTGTGACTACTTATCTTCCTATTGTTAATTTAAAAAAGAAACTGTCAAAGATGCAGTTTTATGCCATTTTGATAAAGATAATATCCCGAAAATAATAAAGCTCCATTTAGTAAAAGATGAATTAGTAGCAGTATGAAAATTCTTGGAGATATTTTACATAAAGACATAAATTCAAAAAAATGGTAATCTTTTAAAAGGATTTTTAGATTAAATACATATTTTTGAATTTATTTATATCATCATTTGATTTTAAGATATTAAATTCCAACCTGAACTTTTCTGTTCTTCAGGTTCTTTAAGGTAGTTTTATGGAATATATTAAATTCTTGCTTGTAGGAATTCTTGGCGGCACAATCTCAGGCCTAATTGGAATAGGCGGTGGAGTAATAATGCTTCCTATCTTAATCTATATATTGGGAATTGAAGCAAAGATAGCTACAGCTCTTTCAATGATACAAGTATTTTTCTCAAGCATATCAGGTAGCATCTTTCACTACCTTGGGAAAACCATAAGAATAAACTATGCGCTCTACTTTGGACTCTCAAGCATGGCTTTTTCCTTTTTAGGTTCATATCTAACCAAATACATAAGCGATACTGCCATTAAAATAGTATACTTAGTAACAACAATTGCTATTCTTATCTTATTTTTATTAATAAACAATGACGAAAAACAGGAATGTATCTTAGCTAAAAGCAAGCTTTATATAATAATTCCCATAGGTGCAGTTGCAGGCTTTATTGGAGGACTACTTGGACTTGGCGGAGGCTTTCTGTTTGTGCCCATTTTAACATGCTTTTTTAACTTTTCCATTAAAGTTGCAGTAGGTACATCGCTTTTAGCAGTATTTTTTAATTCAATACCTGGTGTAATTGGAAAATTTATCTCCGTTAAATTTAATATCTATTTTGCTTTGGTTCTTGGAGCTGGAGCTGTTGGTGGCTCAAGACTAGGATCATACTTAAATAAGAAAATGAGTCATATGGCAATAAGGATATTGTTTATAGTAATTTTGACTGCGGCAATAATAAGAGTATTGGTTGATTTAACAATTAATTTTTTATAGAAATTTTTAACGAAGACAGGTTTCTCAAAACATTTTCACTGGAAAGATATGGCAAATCTAAAGATATTGCAAATGCAGCTCTTTTTTTGTTAGCCGATGAGTCTTAGATAGTTTAGTATTATTGCTCCATACAAATCCATTAAAGATATCTTTGCCTTAAGATTTACCAGGACTCTTGATGCTTACAGGAAAATATCAATAAGTAATCTGGAAATAAAACTCAATGGGCGTCCCAGAGAAATTGTAGATATACGTATCTATCCATTAAATGCCCAGTTATCTGAAGTCAGGTTCTGGTGCAATAAAGAATTAATCGATATTAAAAAGATAAAGAACAATAATTTAAAAATAGTTCACTTTTAAATCGTAAAGTGTTCACTTTTAAAAAATTGCTAACATCAATCAGTTGAGGACCTAAATTTGATTTGAGTTTTTATTTCAATTACAATATAATGTAATTGTTTTTTTAAAATAATAACATTGGAGCGTAATTGATTAATTTAAATTTGTTTAATCCATGGTGGAGTAATAATGAAGTACGCAAGGACCTGGTAGGCAAAAAAAGAAAAATATTTTCTGAAGTTTATAAATATATTAATTTAAGACAAATATTAATATTCACAGGACTAAGAAGAGTCGGTAAGACGACTCTAATGTTTCAAATCATAGATTTTTTAATTTCAGATAAAAATATTCATCCAATCCAGATTCTTTATTTTTCTTTTGATGAATCAATAGAAAATCTGGAAGAAATTTTGAAGAATTATGAAACTGAAATTTTAAAGGAAAAGATTTCTACTATTCAGGTTTATTTATTTTTTGATGAAGTTCAAAAGTTGGAAAACTGGCCTTCTAAAATAAAAATAATTTATGACCTTTATCCAAATGTAAAAATATTTTTATCAGGATCTGCTGCAATAAATCTTAAGAAGGGAACGAGAGAAAGCCTTGCAGGAAGATATTTTGATTTTGTAATAGAAACTTTAGACTTTGATGAATATCTTGAATTTAAAAATATTAAACTGGATAAAGAAAGAGAAAACATACATGAAGTTGACATAAGAAAAAACTTCGATAATTTTTTATTTTCCGGAGGTTTTGTTGAAGCATTAGATTTGGACAGCCTCAAATTAAAAAAATACTTCAGTGAGGGTCTAATTGAGAGAGTAATTTACAGGGATCTGCCAGGAGTTTTTTCTATAAATTATCCTGATCTTTTATATAAATTGGTTAATATTTTAGCTGAAAGACCAGGCATATATCTGGAATATAAAAATATTGCAAATGATTTAAAATATGACCAGAGAACTATTTCTGCTTATTTATCCTATCTTGAATATTCAATGCTTATAAATAAAATTTATAATTATTCAGAAAATTTTATTACAAGTGAGAAAAAAATAAAAAGAGCATATCTATCGAATACTGCTTTTACAGCAGCGCTTACTGATATTAAGGATTATTCATTATTTATTGAACAATTTTTTATTAATTTTTTGAAGGCTAAAAAATTTTATAGGAATCCGCAGAAAGAGGAGATAGATATAATTTTAAAATTAAACGATAAAATCTTGCCCGTAGAAGTGAAAATAAAAAATGAAATAAAATCTGATGACTTAAATCCAATTTTTAAGTTTTTAGGAAAGTTTAATTTAAATAAAGGTTTGATTATTACAAAAAATAATAGTAATGATTTTATAAAAGATAACAGGTTAATAAAAGCAATACCTTATTGGAAGTATTGGAGTTTAAAAAAAGAACTTTATATAAATAAATAAATTTAAAAAAATGGTAATCCTTTTAAAAGAATTTTTAGATTAAATACATATTTTTAAATTTATTTATATCATCATTTGATTTTAAGAAATTAAATTCCAACCTGAAGCTTTTCTGTTCCCCAGGCTTTATGAATTGTAAATTTTTTTCTCTTCTCTCTATGGATCTGCCTCTTAATGCTGACAGTACCCGATGTGCTTTTGTAGAAGACCAGTGACTCATGCCGGCACTGAAAAGAGTTCATCTAATTCTGGAATTGACTCTCCAAGTTATATCCGATCTGCTATTACGCGAAGGGCTAAAGATTCTACTTTGGAAATTGCCTCTTCACGACTTTTGCCATATCCCATCACACCAGGCAAATCTTTAACTTCTGCTATCCAGCGACCATCAACTTCAAGTTCTATTTCGATATTCATCTAATCATCTCCAAAGATTAATTTTAACAATGTTGATTGAATTATAACCTTGGTATTAAAGCTGTTCCCTTCTGAATTTGTTGTATTTTAAATTTTTGGCTTCAGCTTCTTCATAGTAATGCTTATAATACATTTTATCCTCTTTGCGTCAATCTAACGAATCGATATAACAGGAGCAGGAAGAGAAATAGGAATAGCATCTCTCTTGACAATAGGAATTATTATTGATATTGTAATATTGTAAATAATTACAATCATTGAACATATGTACAGACTAAAGCTGATAGAAATAGTAATAATTATGATTAAGGAATAGCTATAGTTGATTATAAATAAATAAAAGATATGGATAATTTCGCAAAGGCCAAACTACTTTCTAAAGTTGCCAGACTTTATTATATTGAAAACTATTTACAGAAAGACATAGCTAAAAAATTAAGTCTTTCAAGAGTTGCAGTTTCAAGATTGCTTTCAAAAGCTAAGGCACAAAAAATCGTTGAAATAAAAATAAATAAGCTTAAAGGTGATTATCAGGATCTGGAACTGGAAATCGAGAAAAAATTCAAAATCAACGAATGTGTTGTTGTACCGAGTTACGAAAATGATTTAAATATCTTCAAAGAAATAGCAGATTCACTAAGCAATATTTTAGACAGGATGGTCGTAAACGGTAATTATATTGGTGTTAGTTGGGGGACATCACTTGGAGTAATTT
Organism: Actinomycetota bacterium; assembly: GCA_023488645.1. GTDB lineage: Bacteria > Actinomycetota > Humimicrobiia > Humimicrobiales > Humimicrobiaceae > JAMDDL01. Next base: position 4,148 of record JAMDDL010000043.1, read on the forward strand.
CTGAATATTTATCTGTTGAAAAAAAAGAAAATATAAAGGTTATACCAATTATCGGAGGATTGGGAGGCATAGATAAAGGAATTAATTCAAACACCATAGCTAAAAATTTTGCAGACAGTTTTGGTGGAATCAGTTATGTAATTAACTGTCCTGCAGTAGTGGAAAGTGTAGAAAATAAAAAACTGCTTGAAAATGATACTAACATCAATCAGATTTTCAAATTATCAGAAAAAATTAATATAGCTGTTGTTGGTGCAAGCGACCTTGGTTCTGAATCATCTTTGTATAAATTTAGCAATTATTTAAAAAAGGATTTTGATTATTTAACTAAGCTCGGAGTAGTGGGGGTAGTTAATCTAGGTTCAATAGATAAAAATGGCAATCATGTACCAAATGTTATAGATGAAAGGACAATAGCCTTATCTATAGACAAATTAAAAAATATAAAAAATGTAATACTTATAGCAATCAGCAGGAGAAAAAAAGATGTAATAAAAGCTGCTTTAAAAAGCAAAATGATAAAGGTGTTTTTAACTGATGAAGAAACTGCAAAAGTCATATTGGAAGATAATTAATTAAAAGATAATTTTTATTTATTCAGGAGGATTATTAATGGTAAAAGAAATTCAAGCTTTGGTGGAAGTTAAACCGGGAAAATTAAAATTCAGCCAAATTCCATTGTTTCAATATAAAACCTCACTTCAGGAAGAAATTGACAGAGGAAG
>JAMDDL010000144.1 GCA_023488645.1 Actinomycetota bacterium
ATTAATGAAAGTTGCTTTGGTCAGATACGTTAATTCATTTGATCTGATGGGAACCGAAATAGACATTATCGCAGCTGTTGTATTGGGGGGAGCTGCAATATATGGAGGTGTTGGTTCAGTAATCGGAACAGTTTTAGGAGTTTCTCTTCTGGTTGTTTTAAAAAACAGTCTTGTTTTAGTGGGAATACCTTCGGAGTGGGACTATGTAATAATCGGAATAGTAATAATTTTTAGTATCTTATTTATGAATTATGGTGAAAGAAAAAGAAAGTTAGTCTAATTTTTGTAATAAGAGATGAGGTCAGGAATGCAGGGAAAGTATACTAGAAATGTGAGTTTCTTAATAATATTTTTTATTATTTTTGGATTATTAGCCATATGGCAGCCAAAAACTTTTTTAAGTATAGGGAATTTTCAGTCCATGGCATTTCAGATTCCTGAGTTCGGTATATTGGCACTGGCAATGACGTTATCAATATTGGCTGGCGGAATCGACCTTTCAATAATAAGCATAACGATATTATCAGGCATAACTTCCGGATTTGTTTTCGAAAGCTTTACGGGAACCAATGTCAATACGCATGTAGTAATTGTATTAGCTGTTTTTGCCGCATTATTGGTTTCAAGTTTATGCGGTTTTATTAACGGTTTATTGGTAGGATGGGGTAAACTTACGCCAATTCTTGTTACCCTTGGTACTTCGAGATTATTTACAGGTACTGCACTTGTTCTGACAAAGGGCGGAGCAAAAACTAATTTCCCGGACATGTTTATTCATTTTGGAAATGGCACAATAAAATTTATTCCAAATATTTTTATTTTATTTCTTTTTATAGCTCTGATTATCTCACTTATATTAAACGGAACAAAATTCGGTTTTAACATTTACATGGTTGGAAATAATCCTCTGGTTTCAATATTCACAGGTATAAAGAATAAGATTGTTCTGATAAAAGTTTATACATTGGTCGGTCTAATTTGCGGAATTGCTGCTCTAACAGTGATGGCAAAAACCAGTTCTATTAAAGTAGGTTACGGGACTTCATATCTTTTACAATCAGTACTTGTCGCAATTTTAGGAGGCGTAGATCCTGCAGGAGGATTTGGAACAATTACCGGGGTATTGCTTGGGATATTCTTGCTTCAAATTATTTCAAGCGGGTTTAATCTGTTAGGTTTAAGTGCATTCTTAAGAAATGTTATATGGGGAGCATTATTGATTGCAGTTATGATGATTAATTATTTTATCAATAAAAATAGCAAAAATAAAATTAAATAAAGAGGAACATATATGAATAGTCGAGAAAGAGTTAGATTAGCTTTAAACCATAAAGAAACTGACAAGATACCAGTGGATGTCGGCGGAAGCGTGGTAACCGGAATGCATGTTTCCGCGCTTAGCAAGCTAATAAAGGGTTTAGGATTAAAGGAAAGAACTGTAAAAGTATTTGAACCCATGATGATGCTTGGATTATTCGACGAAGATGTAATTGATGCCCTTGGAGGAGATGTAATCGGATTATTTTCACCGACTACATTATTAGGGTATAAAAATGAAAATTGGAAACCATGGAAGCTGCCGGATAATACCAAGATCATGATTGGAGGAAATTTTCAATATAAACATGGAACAGACGGAACAATTTATTCCTTCCCGGAAGGAGATGTTGACGTAGAGCCAAGCGTTAAGATGGCTGTCGGAGCATTGTATTTTGACAATATTGTTCGGCAGAAAGATTTAAAAGATCACTATTTTAACGCTCATGAAGACTATGCCGACCAATATCCGGTTTTTACAGATGAAGAGTGCTCGTATTATGAAGAAACATCGAAACGTCTATATAATGAAACAGAATTTTCTGTTTTTGGTAATTTCTGGCTGGGAGGTTTTGGAGATATTTTTCATATACCGGGTCCATGGATTAAAGAACCTAAGGGTATAAGAGATCTTCAAGATTGGATGATGGCACACATAACTTATCCGGATTACATAAAAGAATTTTTTGATATGCAGCTCGAAATCCAACTCAATAACTTGAAATTATACAAACAGGCAGTTGGTGACAGAATAGATGTAATTGCTATTAGCGGCACAGACTTTGGAGGACAAAACGGATTATTATATTCTGCTGACATTTACCGGGACTTTTATAAACCATATCATAAAATAATAAATGATTGGGTTCATAACAATACTAATTGGAAAACTTTTTATCATACTTGCGGAAGTGTTATTGAACTTTTGGATGATTTTATTGATGCCGGAATTGATATTATAAATCCTGTTCAATATTCTGCAAAAGGTATGGATTTGGCAGTATTAAAGAAGAAATATGGCAAGAAAATAGTCTTTTGGGGCGGCGGAATTAATTCTCAGGATACGCTTCAATTCGGGAATACCAAAGAAGTAAGAGCGGAAACAAAAAGAAATATCGAAATATTGTCAAAAGGAGGGGGTTTCCTCTGCAGCAGCATACATAATATTCAGTACTCTGCTCCCACAGAAAATATAATAGAGTTCTTTAATGCAATTAATAATTGATTAATATAGGAAGATATCGGGTTTTTTAATTATTTTAAGAATAAACTAATTTAAACCGGTAGTTTATAGAGGAGGTATCTTTTATGAAGCTCCAGAATTTTGAAATTAAAAACGAAAAAATAAGACAGGAATTTATTGCTCTCAAGAAGAAAAACCCGGTTCTGTTTAAGAACAGATTGAAATTTTCATGGTCGAACTGGGGATTTGGCCTGGAGAATCTCAAGGATTCGGTAGAGCGCTTAAGCAGATTCGGTATAAAATTTATTGAACTGCATGGGAATTTATATGGCAAAGATCTGGGTTATAAACCAAATGAAGTAAATAATATATTATCTTATTATGGAGTAGAGGTCAGCGGAATATGCGGTATGTATTCTGCCGATAATGATTTTTCTTCAATCAAACCTTTAATAAGGCAAAATGCTATCGATTATACAATAAGAAATGTTGAATTTGCATCAGAAGTTAAAGCCAGATATTTTCTTATAGTTCCGGCTGCAGTGGGCAGATCTTTAAAATATGACGACATGGAATTTGAACGCTCGGCCGAAACTTTAAAAATTGCAGCGCATGTTTTTGAAAAAACAAAAATAAGAGGAGCTATCGAACCTATAAGATCAGCAGAGACAAGTATTGTACACACTTTCGAAGATGCAAAAAGATATATCGCCTCTGTTGCAAGCCCCGCCATAAGGTATATAAATGGGGACATATATCATATGCTGGTTGAAGAAAAACACATAGGAGAGTCCATAGTAAATGCAAAAGGCGTTATTACAAATCTTCATGCTGCAGATTCAAACAGGTGCGCGCTGGGTGAAGGTTCTATGGATATAGATACAATAATAATGGCTCTCTATATCATAGGATACAATAACGATGACAGTTGTTTTGTCTCGGCTGAACCTTTAGGTCCAGGCGGAGATCCTTATCCGGCTATGTATGGAAAACCCGATAATGAAAAACTTGACAGTCTTGTTAAAAGATCAATAGATTATTTCATGCAGAGAGAAGCAGAGCTTCATAGTCTTTAGATTTTAATTACAATCCATTTTTTCAGAAGGAATCCTTTATGAACACCAGCAAATACGTCATCGGCCTTGACTTTGGAACCGACTCGGTACGTGCCCTTATTGTTAGAGCGTTAAATGGCTTTGAGGAAGCTTCCTCGGTTTCCTATTACAAAAGATGGGGCCGGCATATGTACTGCGATGCAGCTAAAAACCAGTTCCGCCATCATCCTCTTGATTATCTTGAATCAATGCAGGAAGCAGTGGTAAATGCCCTAAGATCACTGCCTGAAGGCACAGGTGAAAATGTAATAGGCATAGGTGTTGATACAACAGGCTCAACCCCTGCCCCGATAGACAAAGAAGGAAACATTTTAGCTCTTAGGCAAGACTTAAAAGATAATCCAAATGCAATGTTTATCCTATGGAAAGATCATACTGCGCTAAAAGAAGCAGGAGATATAAATAAAGCAGCAAAATCCTCAAATGTTGACTATACAAAATATGAAGGCGGAGTGTATTCATCAGAATGGTTCTGGGCAAAGATGCTTCACATAATAAAAGAAGATACTATAGTAAGAGAAACTGCTTATTCTTGGGTAGAACTTTGCGACTGGATTCCCGCAGTTCTTACAGGAAATACATTACCAGATAAAGTCAAAAGAAGCCGCTGTGCTGCAGGACACAAGGCAATGTGGCACAAGGATTGGAAAGGTCTTCCCCCTGATGATTTCTTAAGTTCCATCGATCCCCTTTTAAAAGAAGTAAGATCCAGACTTTATGATAAGACTTACACATCAGATAAGTCTGCAGGCAGGCTCACCAAAGAATGGACAAATAAACTGGGTTTAAATAAAAACACAGTCGTAACAGTTGGGGCATTTGATGTTCACATGGGAGCAGTAGGAGCAGGCATAAAAGAAAAAGTATTTGTTAAGGTACTGGGTACTTCATGCTGCGATGTTACGGTAGGCCCAAAAAAGAAAGATGAGAAACTAATTTGTGGAATATGCGGCCAGGTTGATGGTTCCGTAATACCTGACCTTATTGGTTATGAGGCTGGGCAATCCTCATTTGGTGATGTTTATGCCTGGTTTAAGTCAATTCTTTCCTGGCCTTTAAAAAACATATTAGAAAAAATTTCCCCTGAGTTATCTAATGAAACCGAAGATAAGATAATTAAAGAAATAGAGAAAGAGGCACAAAAACTCTCCCCGGATGACAGCCATCTGATATGTCTTGACTGGTTAAACGGAAGAAGAACCCCATATGCCGATCAGAATCTTAAAGGAGCAGTATCAGGACTATCTC
>JAMDDL010000104.1 GCA_023488645.1 Actinomycetota bacterium
GTAATATTCTGTTTATTCCCGTCATTGCTTACAATTATACTTGGACCTGCATTTATACAGATTTATACTCAACTATTTAAGAATCTTTAGAAACCATAAATTAACCTCCATAAATTTAATATTATTTTAATATTAATTAAGAGGTTAAATAAAAAATTAGTTATTGTTATTGTCCCCTAATATTTAAAAATCAGAATAAATATTATTTACCAGGTTTTTTTGCCATCAATCCAACTATTGCAGATATAAGTCCTATTGCGATTACCAATAGGCCATACCACAATGGCATTTTTGCAAATGCAATTTGTGGAACAATTGAGATAAATCCCATAATGATTACTGCTACACCTACCAGAACCAATGCAGCTTTTGTCATAATTGCAACCCTCCCCTTTAAATAATAAATACAATTGATAATTATTTTTAAAAATTTTTTTGGTATAAAATATTTATACAATTATATACAATAATTAGAAAAAATATAATTAATTTTTTATTTTAAGCAATAATTTTTATAGCAGCTTGATTTCATATTATTGATTTTTATAACATTGTTAAGTAAAAAAAGCAGAAGAGGGGAAATCCAGAGGTAAGAAATCCGGCAATGAAAAATTTTATTATGTTTGAAATTATCAATATATCTGGTAAATTAATTTAAATTATATTATTTAATTTGAGGTGAAATAATAAATTGCTTGGTGAAGAACGAAGAGAGTATATATTAAATCTTGTTAATAAAACCGGCAGCGTCAATGCAATAGATATAGCAAAGACTCTTAATATTTCCGAAACCACAATAAGACGGGATTTAAACAAGCTTTCCCAGAAGGGACTTGTTAAAAGAACTTATGGCGGGGCAATAAATATTGATTCAGTAGGATATGAGCTGAAATTTGAAGTGCAAAAAGAAAAATTCATTGATGAAAAAAAGAGGATTGCGCTTGCTGCAGCGTCTCTTGTAGAAGACGGGGATGTAATTTTAATTGAAGCAGGAACAACAGGCTATCAGACTGCATTAAACATTAAAAACAAACGGCAGCTTACTATAATAACCAACAGTTGCGACATAGCAGTATTACTCGGGAAAACAAGCCCTCACTACAATATAATTTTAAGTGGTGGAATATTAAATACTCACACTCACTCCCTCATTGGTCCTATTGCTGACTGGGCTTTTAATAATATAAATGTAGACAAGGCTTTTATAGGGATAACAGGCATTGATATTAAAAAAGGCATAACTTCCGTAGACCTGATTGAAGGTCAAACAAAAAAAAATATTATAAACTGTGCCAAACAAATAATTGCTTTATGTGATCACTCAAAAATCGGGCATGTTACCATGAATTTTGTTGCTCCGGTTACTGCTATTGATATGTTTATAACAGATAATGAGGCAGACAGTAAATTTCTGGAAAAATTAAGAGAACTCGAAATCACTGTTATTGTAAAATAATTTAACCACCAGTTCTTATTTGCAATTAAAACTGCAATTTTGAATTTTTAAATAAAAATATTGTTTTATATCCGAATATTTTTTATCATTACTAATCAATTAATTATCAGATTATATGTTTACTTAAATATTTTGGCATAATTTATATATTATTTTGCGCAAAGAAATTTTGTTCATTAAATAAAATTTAAAACAATAAATCATTTTAATAAAATTAAACCATATATGGTGGAGGCAAAATGACCGAAAAATGTGCTGAATGCGGAAGAGATCTTCCTGTTAACTCTGAATCAATTTACTGTTCTAAATGCGATGCATTGCTGGATAAAAAATTTGACTTGATAGAGACAAACCTCGTTGTTTATAAGGAGCTTTCAGATGCTGAAATTGCGACGCTTAATAAATTTGATAGAGAAGACATTGTGAACATGTATTTAAAATTATTTAACAGCTACCGGGAAGACGGAGATTTTGACAAATACGAAGCTGCAATTTTAAATAAAATTCAAAATGCTTTTAATTTAACCGAAAACGAGATCGGAAGCGACAAAGTAGTAAAATTTGATGCATCTAAAATAGTTAAAAAACATAAGCCGCTTGAATGCATCAAATGCAATAAGCCAGTTCTAAAAGAGGATTTTGTCTTTTGCCCTTATTGCGGTTTCAGGCTGGACTGATAAATTTTATAAATTGCAGAATTTAATTTTAAGTTCTATGAATTTATATAATTAAATTTTTATAGGCAGATCAACCCATCTTTTTTCAGCATCAGAAATCAGGGAAGCCTCTATTACTTCCTGAACCTTATATCCGGCATACATATCAGCTTCAGGTTTAGTTCCCTCAGCAATATTTTTAATGAAGTCGTAAGCGCTTCCCATGTGGAACCTGATCCATCCAATACTAAATTTCGGACCAGGAAATGATGTTGCAGGTTTCGGATATCTCTGAACTGTTTCAATTTGCTTGTATCCTCTCATTCCGCCGATATAACCCTCATTATCTCTCATGTCATAGACTTCAAGATAGTTAGGCTGCATGCTGTTAAATCTTATGGCTCCCTTGTCACCGTGGATTTCTACCCTTATCTCATCATTTGCTCCGGTTGCAACTTTTGAGGCTTCCAATATTCCGACAAGCCCGTTTTCCATTTCAAACATCATAAGCGAAAGATCATCTACATCTACACGCATCTTTTCATCAGGCTTTCCTGCGACAGGCCTTTTCTTTACAAATATTTCAAGCTTTGAAAATACCTTTTTGAAGTCTCCCAGAAGAAATCTTGTAATGTCAATAACATGGCTTGCAAGGTCATAAGATGATCCGCCGCCGCAGAACTGTTTTTGAATCTTCCAGTAAGTAGGCCTGTTTGGATCAACATTACCGGCATGAAGGTAGCTAATTCTTGCGCTGTAAGGTCTGCCCAGAAAACCGTCATTTATAAGCTGCCTTGCTTTCATAACTACAGGTGCATATCTGTAATTGAAAGTAACCTGTGAAATAAGCTCAGGATGAGAGTTTGCCGCATCAAGTATTTCCTTTGCTTCTGCAAGATTCATGGCAAGAGGCTTTTCACAAATTACATGCTTTCCTGCATTTAAGGAATCAATTATGATATCTTTATGGTAAAGGTTAGGAGTGCATACCTCTATTATGTCTATATCTTTTCTGTCCAGGAGGTCTTTATAATTTTCTGTTGCAAATTCAAAGCCTGCCTGCTGTATCCCTTCCTGTGCATCTGCCAGAGGAGAAGAGACAACGCCAACCATTTTTAATTTTGCAGGCATCGGTTTGTAGTAAAACGGCATATCAAGATAAGAAACAGTATGGACTTTGCCAATAAATCCGTATCCGACCATGCCAACACCTAATGTTTTCATATATTTAATTCTCCTATTTTAATATAGTTAGTATTAATATCCATATTCTTTTTCGACTTCGGTTACAGCTTCATCAATAATAGCTAAAGCTTTTGAAGCCAGCTCTTCTTCCATGATCAGCGGAGGAGACATTCTTAAATTATTTTTTGAAGGAATCCATGCCAGCCCTTTTTCAAAAGCTTTCTGATAAACTTTGTTTCCGGCTTCAATAAACGGTTCTTTTGTTTTCTGGTCTTTTACAAGTTCCATTCCAAGCAGGCAGCCTTTTCCTCTGACTTCACCGATAATTTTGTGTGAGGCTTGCATTTTTTTTAGTTCTTTTAATATAAAATCTCCAAGTTTTGCTGACTTTTCAACAATAGCTTCATCTTCAATAACTTCAAGAGAAGCAAGCCCTGCTGCAGCAGCCATCGGATTTCCGCCATAGCTTGTGGATGCTGAAATTTTTTCAAGCACTTCCGAGAATTCTTCCTTTATTGCAAAAGCTGTACAGGGAAAGCCGTTTGCAAGCCCTTTTCCCAAAGTTATAACATCCGGAATAATATTATCATATTCAAAACAATACATCTTTCCTGTTCTTGCACAGCAGGTTAATATCTCATCAACTATCAGCATAATTCCAAGTTTATCACAAAGCTTCCTTATTTTAGCAAGATATCCGTCAGGATAAACAACTGAACCGCTCCAGCCTTGAACAGGCTCCATGACTATACCAGCAACGCTTCCTGTTCCTTCCATTTTAATTTGTTTCTCTAGCGCATCTACACAGAACAGGTCGCATTCAGGATATTTTTTATCAAAATGGCAGTGATAGCAATTTCCATTTGGAGCAAGGTGATGGCCATTAAATCTTGGCCCTGTTGTATAATTTGCAACTTCAGTAAGTGATACGGCGCTTACTGTTTTTCCATGAAAATCACCATAAAAGGAAAAAAACTCATGCTTTTTTGTATAAGCCCTTGCGGCTCTCATCGCTGCTTCAACCGCTTCCGTTCCTGCACAATACATCTGAATGCCTTTCAGTGAACCTGGAAGAGTTGAAGCAAGTTTTTCAAGAAACAAGGTTTTAACTTCGGTTGTAAAGTCATGGCAGTTCATTAATCTGCCCACCCATTTTTGTGTATACTCAACAACTTTTGGATGGCAGTGTCCAAGATTAGTAACATAAATTCCTGAAGAAAAGTCAATATAAGTATTACCGTCAACATCAGTCAGAGTGCAGCCATGACCCGACTCGAAAACAACCGGAAACAACTGCACTTGTGAGGAATAGCCTTTCATATACTTTTCTGCTCTGCTGTGAAGCTCCCTGGATTTAGGTCCGGGAGCAGGAACAATCATTTTTGGCAGGCTTTTTACATCTGCTTTCGCCCAGTTTTTATCGTAATCCATCATTTCTCCTATCTATCGTGTTAATGTAATTAATAAATTGATAAATATATTTAAATAATTTCTCATATAATCTATTGATATTAATCATAATAGTTCAATTTTTGTATGTTTTAGCTTATTCTTGTATTATAC
>JAMDDL010000025.1:0-2505 GCA_023488645.1 Actinomycetota bacterium
AATAAAAATCTTCAGGTCAGATGATAAAAAAGAACAAATGGAATTAAAAATAAAGTATTGCAGACATGAGCATATTAAGGTCAGACAGAAATCCGATAATAAAACCCGAAGATATAAAACCTTCAAGGCCTGATTTCAGGGTTATAGGTGTTTTTAACTGCGGGGTTACAAGATTTCATAAAGAAGTGCTTCTCCTTATGAGAGTTGCTGAAATGCCCGTAAATCCAAATCCGAAAAAAATTCTTGTACCGGAGATGGATATTGAAACAAAAGAACTTAATGTAATTGAATTTGATAAAAGTGATCCTTCAGTAGATTATTCAGATCCAAGAGTCTTAAAAACATCCAAAGGGAAATTTCTGACTTCTGTTTCACATTTACATGCAGCAAGAAGCAAAAACGGGATTGAATTTAATATTGATGATAAACCTGCAATGCTGCCTGAAAATGAATATGAAAAGCTTGGAATAGAAGACCCGAGGATAACCTATATTGATGACAGGTATTATGTTAACTATAATGCAATATCCGATATAACGGGTGTTAGTGTTTGTCTTGCTTCTACAAAAGATTTTAAAGAATTTACACGATATGGCGTAATTTTTATGCCGGATAACAAGGATGCTTCAATTTTCCCTGAAAAAATAAAAGATAAATATTATGCTTTAAGCCGGCCGATTTCACCTGAATTCGGTGAAAAAGATATATGGCTGTCAGATTCATCTGATATTACTGCATGGGGAAACCACAGGCTGCTGATGGAAGCCAGAGAAGGATACTGGGATAGCGCTTGGATAGGAGGAGGAGCTGCACCATTTAAAACAAAAGAAGGATGGGTGGAAATATACCATGGAGTATCAAGTGATGAAAGATACTGCCTGGGAGCTGTTTTACTTGACAAGGATGAACCATGGAAAATTATTGCAAGAAGTGAGAAACCCATAATTGAACCTGAAGCCCCTTATGAATTAAGAGGATTTTTTGGAAATGTAGTTTTTACATGCGGCGCTTTATTTGAAGAAGGTGTGGTTAAAATTTATTATGGCGCAGCAGATACTTATATTGCTTATGCAGAAATAAAGCTTGAGGAAATATATAAACAAATGAAATAAAAATCTTACAAAAGCTTTTCATTTTCAATAAAATCAGTGCTTATATTTCCTTTTTTAAAATTTTCATTTGAAAGAATTTTTAAGTGAAACGGAATTGTAGTTTTAATGCCTTCAATCTTAAACTCATTCAATGCTCTGACAGCTCTGCTTATTGCTTCTTCTCTGGTGATACCCCATGAAATAAGTTTTCCAAGAAGAGAATCATAATATGGTGGAATTGTATATCCTGAAGTTATAAATGAATCGAACCTTATACCCGGACCTCCGGGAATAAAACATCCGGTAATCTTACCCGGGCAGGGTGCAAAATCATTTTCCGGGTCTTCCGCATTAATTCTGAATTCTATTGCATGTCCGAATGCATGTCCAATTCTTATTTCCTTCTTTAGCATAAAGTCTTTCGTGAGATTTTGAATACTTTCACCGGCAGCAGTTTTTATTTGTTCCTTTATTAAATCAATTCCGGTAACCATTTCTGTTACAGGGTGTTCCACCTGGATTCTTGTATTAATTTCTATAAAATAAAAATTTTCATGATCATCTAAAAGAAATTCAAAAGTCCCTACATTCCTGTAATTTATGGATTTTGCTGCCTTTATGGCAGTGTTCTCCATTAAAGCTGCAGTTCTTTCTGAAAGATTAACAGCAGGGGCTTCCTCTAAAAGCTTTTGATGCCTTCTTTGAATTGAACATTCTCTTGAACCAGGAGTAAATATATTTCCAAAATTATCACCTATTATCTGAAACTCTATATGCCTTGGTTTGTTTATGAATTTTTCAATATATAAATCATCCCTGCCAAAAGCATTTTTTGATTCAGCTTTTGCTACGGGAAACAAATTCTTTAATTCATTTTCATTATTTGCTGTTCTCATCCCGCGGCCACCCCCGCCAAAAGCTGCTTTTATTATTACAGGAAATCCTATTTTCCTGGCAAACCTTATTGCTTCTTCTGTTGTATGAACATTATTTATTGAGCCTGGAATTACAGGAATATTATTTTTCCTCATAATCTCTATTGCTTTTGACTTATTGCCTGCCAGATCAATAAGTTCAGGTCCGGGACCGATGAAAACAATATTGTTATGAATAGTTTCCTCAACAAACAAATGGTTTTCTGCCAGAAAACCATACCCCGGGTGGATGGCATCGCAATTTGTAACCAGTGCAGCAGAAATAATATTTCCAATGTTCAGGTAACTTTTTACTGGATGGGGGGGTCCGATACAGATTTTTTTATCAGCAAGCTTTACATGCATGGAATCGGCATCGGCTGTTGAAAAAACCGCAACACTTTCAACTCCCAGCTCCTTACATGCTCTTATGATTCTGACTGCTATTTCTCCTCTGTTTGCAATTAAAATTCTTTTAAACATATGAACATATTATTTTA
>JAMDDL010000025.1:2837-12637 GCA_023488645.1 Actinomycetota bacterium
ACTTTTATTTAATTCTGATGGTCATAATTGTCTGATTGTATTCAACAGGCTCCTCATTTAATACCAATATTTTTTCAATAGTACCTTCATAATCCGAATTAATTTTATTCATAAGTTTCATTGCTTCAATTATGCATAAGGTATCACCTTTTTTTACACTTTTGCCTGCTGTTATAAATGGAGGCTCGCCAGGACCTGGAGAAGTATAAAAAGTGCCAACTATTGGAGATTTTATATCAATAATTTTTTCTTTTTCTGAAATATATGCATCTGCATGCAGGCTGTCTTTTATTTTTCCATCATGTACAGATTTTTCAAATGACTTAATGTCTGCTTCCTTTTGAGGTAAAATAGTTTCAGTTTTTATAATACCGGTTTTACTGAGAGTAATCTTAAGACTGCCTGATTCAATCCTTATTTCTTCAAGATTGCTGTTTTCCATCAGTTCAATAATTTCCTTTATTTTTTTTATATCAAGATCACCAAAGCTGTTCATATCAGCATCCTTTGAGGCCTGTATTTTTTCCTTTCCTTTAAATAATACATTTTCTTTTGAGGTGCCAAAGATTTTTTGTGTATCTTCAGCAGTTAAAACCTGTGTTTCCTGCTTTTTTAATCCTCCCATGGGGCTTGATTTGATTTTCTTTTTCTGATCCAGGAATTTCAGGGTTCTGTCCGGGAAAAAGCAGTAACTTAAAATATCTTCCTCATTTTGAGAATATTTTCTTAAATCATTTTTGCAGTTTTCATATAAATTTTCATTTTTTAAATCTGAAATACTTTCAATATCTTCATGATTTTTGAAAATATTTAAAATATCACTGTCGATTTCCTCCGGCAGTTTGCCAAAATTTCCTTTCAGAAGTGATTGCATTTCATCGCTTATGATTTCCCATCTTTTGTCACTGATAAGTGTATTAAGAATTGCCTGACCGCCTATAATCTGACCTATTGGAGTAGATAACAGGGGACTGCCAACTTCTTTTTTTATTTTTAATATCTCCTCAAAAACCAGATCAAATTTGTCAAGCGCGCCTATTTCACTTAGCTGATTTTCAAGCATTAAAATCAGCCAGCCCGGCAGAAGGTTTTTGTTTACATGATTGAAAATAATACTTGAGATGGAAATGTTTTTATTCATATAAGGATAAATATCTTTTTTAATGACTCCGTATAATTCATTAACTTTATCCTCATTAAGAGAATGATGGGTTTGTCCTTCTTTTAAACTTAAAATTAAGGGAAATATTGAAGGCATGCTGCTTTCATGATATGTTGAAGGTAAAAAGCTTAAGTCTATTCCGGTGCAGCCATTGGAAACAGCTTCAAAATAATTTAACACCTGTAATCCTTTAAGGTTTTGAGTACTTAAATAGATATCAAAATCATCAAATTCCTTTAAATTTTCAAAAAGCTCTTTTGATTTTTGAGGAATCAGCATTGATTCTGCATCTTTAATGCATACGCTTTGACAGCCTGCATTTTTTAACTGTGAAATAAAATTTATATAATACCGGGTGTCTTTTTTTGAATCATAGATAACAGTTCCCTGGCATTGTAAACCATTCTTAAGAATTATTTCAATTGCTGGTTTGAGATTTTCCAGATCATTTAATGCGTCATAAACTCTGAATATTGAAATTCCGTTTTTGGAAGAAAGCCTTATAAATCTTTTTATTATATCTTCAGGATAATAATCAAAATTTACCAGATTTTTTGCCCCAATCAATCCCTGTAATCCGGTTTTGGATACTTTAGATTTTATGTATGAAAGTATTTCCCATGGAGATTTATTGAAACTGCTTGAGAGCATTCTTTCAAAACTTGCCCCTCCCCAGACTTCAAGACTTTCAAAATTAATCTCATCAATTAATTTAAGTATTTCATCAAAATTCCTGATATTTATATTTTCAGGGTTCAGATTCTGGAAAATGTCCCTGATTGTAGTATCTGTAACTTTAAATATTTTCATTATTTTTAATTTCGATAGTTTTTAAAATTTGATTATGTTTTATGGAAATTAAAGAAATTATATTTTCTTATTTTAAAAAATTTAAGTGTTTAATTATTATTCCTGAAGCTGATTTTATAATTTAATTGCCATAATGCTGCAGAATTAACAATTATAAATATTTTTATGAAGTCAACAAGAATGAATGGTTTTACAGCCAGATCGAATGTTTTCAGGACAAGGGAACCTGTAAGGGTATTTCCTGAAATAACTGATAAATATCCGAAAAGATGAATAAATCCAAGAAAATATATTAATGATAATCCTGCAAGGCAGGCTATAAAGCTTAGATAAATTTTATCTTTCATTCTTTCCCTGTAATTCTCAAATATAAAACCGCAAATATAAGCTGCAAGCACAAATCCTATCAGATACCCTCCTGTTGGTCCTGAAAATACTGCAATTCCGCTTTTAAAACCTGCAAAAACAGGAAAGCCTGCTATTCCAAGCAATAAATATTCAATCTGGCTTATCAATGCAAATCTGCTGCCCAGTAAAATTCCGGAAAACAGCACAGTTAAAGTTTGCAATGTTATGGGAACGGGGGTAACGGGAATATAAATAAAAATGTTTGCTGAAATTGCCATGGTAAATGCAAATGCAAAGGTAAAAATCAGCTTAATGAGAATATTGTTTTTATTTATAATGTTTTCATGTGATTTTACTGCCAGACCATCATTTATATTTTTCATGAATGTTTCCTGTAATTTTATTTTTTAATAATTATTATTTGTTTTAGATTTTAATAATAACATGAAAGCAAAAAAATATTTGAAACTGAATTTGACATCAAAGGAAAAGACGCTGATAATTTTTTTTAGTTTCACTCACAAAAATGATCCTGCAGATTAAGCTTAACGAGCCAAATTAAACCGAAACCATGTTTCCAATTTTTAAAAAAATATTTTTTAAATCATTGTTTAAATATTCTTCATAATTAATTTCAAAATTTTCTGCAATTTCTGCAAGCAGCTCTTCCCTTTCAATATCCTTTTTAAGGATTTCTCTGATTGAAATTGCATTACCTGTAAGTTCCTCTCCCTTGTCTCCCGCATTATCAAAGGAAATGTTTGCATTAAGACCTGTCCCAATATTTAAAAATGAAATCTCTTTAAAAGAATTTAATTCACACAATATTCCGCATATTTTTTTATCTTCATAATAAATATCATTTGGCCATTTAACCTTTGCTGTGATGCCAAACCTGTTTTTTAATGCTTCAAATATTGAAACAGCCATTATTAAATTCATTTTTTTGATATCATGCATCTCAATTTTTAATACCAGAATTAATGTAAACCATAAACCGCCTGATGGAGAAAACCATTTTTTATAATTTCTTCCCCTGCCGCCTGCCTGTATTTCAGATATCACTATGCAGCCATTTACATTATTAAAAAAATTCAGCGGCTTTTTTAATTTTAAAGCCTTGTTTTCAAGTCTGGCAGCATAATCATTTGTGGAATTTAAAGTTTTAAAGTAAATTAATCTCTTTCCTGCATACCTTGTTTTACATATGGAAAGAAATTTTTTTTTATCAAAATATTTCATAATATAAGGTTCTTTATTAAAAAATATTTCCATATTTATTATATTAACATGTTACTTATTTATTTCAGACTTATTTTTCATGATTTGCATAAATGATAATCAACATAATATAAATGCTTATTGAAACTATAAAAATAAGCCATCGTCAAGAAAATACAAAGCAATTGTTAAAAAATATTAAAAATATTTGAAAGAGAAAAAATTGTGCAAAAACTAAATAAAAAGGAAATTGAACAGATTTTGCCTCATAGAGATCCTTTTCTCTTTGTGGATGAGATTACTGAGCTAATTCCCGGAGAGTATGCAAAAGGAATTAAGTATGTAAAAGAAGATGAATATTATTTTAAGGGTCATTTTCCAGGCAATCCCATAATGCCTGGTGTAATAATAATAGAAACAATAGCTCAAGTTGGTGCGGTGATGATGCTTACCCTTGAGAAGTTTAAAGGTAAAATAGTACTTTTTGCAGGAGTAGATAAGGTTCGATTTAAAAAGATTGTAAAACCGGGAGATGCCCTTAATATTGAAGTGAGAATTGCAAATCTTAAACTTAATATAGGAAAAGGTATTGGGATAGCAAAAGTTAAAGACGAACTCGCCTGCAGTGCAGAGCTTATGTTTTCAGTTGTATAAGGCATTAGTCTCAAAACTTTTTATCCGGATTTCTTTTGAAAAAGTTAAGAATATTCTTATAAATATTTTTTAAAACCAAAGATAAAACACATCAAAAAGATAAAAGATGATTAACAAGAATAAAATAGTTTTGATTTTTCCAGGTCAGGGTTCTCAATACACAGGTATGGGGCTTGATTATCTGGATTTATCACATAAATTCAAAGATTATTTCAAACTGGCTTCCGATATCCTGAAGGAAGATTTAACTGATATAGTTTTTGATAAGAATGGTGCTGGTTTTAAACTTGAAAATACACTGTACAGCCAGATTTCAATTTTTACTTTAAGTGCTGTTATTAGTGATTATTTGCTTGATCATTATTTAAAAAAAGATGATATTTTTGCTGTTACAGGACACAGTCTGGGTGATTACAGCGCCTTGTATACAGGTGGCTATTTCAGCTTTAAACAAAGTCTTGATCTTGTTAAATACAGAGGAAATCTCATGGCTGAAGCTAACGAAAAAATGGATGGCATGATGGCTGCTATCCTTGGCACAGATTACAACAGTCTTAATGATCTTTTAATAAAATTTAAGGGAAGATATAAAAAAGAAGTATATATTGCAAATTACAATGACTACAGCCAGATCGTGATAAGCGGTATCAGGGAAAATATGGAAAAGGCAATTGAATTTTTAAAGGAGAACGGGATAAAGAAGGTAATTCCTCTTAAAGTAAGAATTGCATCGCATACTCCCTTAATGATGAAAGTTTCCCGGATGCTTGGAGATTATGTTAAAAGCATTATGCTGCAGGAACCTTTCATTAATTTTTATTCTTCTACCTCTCAAGGTTACTGCAAAAAGGAAGAAATATGGTCGGTACTTAAAGATCAACTTACAAGTCAGATCAACTGGGTAAAGACGATTGAATATTTTTTAAATGAGGATGTAAATGTTTTTGTAGAAACAGGCCCGTCAAAAGTATTGTCAGGTCTGGTAAAAAGAATTGCAGATAAAAATCAGAAAGATATATTGATTTTTAATACAGACAGATTATCTGATTTAAATAATCTTAAAAATTTTTTAAGTTAATTTTTTATAAAAAAATATACAGGTTTATTTTAATAAGGTGAATTATATGAAACTGAAGGGAAAAATTTGTATTGTTACAGGTGGAGCAAGGGGAATAGGCAGAGAAATCTGCAGATATTTTTTAATGGAAGGTGCGGTAGTATGTTTTTTTGATTTAAATGAAGCAGAAGCTTTAAAAACTGTAAATGAATTTCGCAATGATTTTGGAGACGGCCGCATATATTTCTTTAAAGCAGACGTAACTGATGAAAAATCAGTGGAGGAAAGCATTGAAAAAATAATACAAAAATTTGGAGAAATACATGTTCTTGTCAATAATGCAGGGATTACCTCCGACAATCTTATTTTAAGAATGAGTCTTGATGAGTGGAAAAAGGTTATTGATATTAACCTTACAGGTACCTTTATCTGTTCAAAATATGTTTCAAAATATATGATAAAGCAAAAAACAGGAAGAATTATCAACATGTCTTCAATTATTGGCATTAGAGGAAATGCAGGGCAATGCAATTATTCTGCTTCAAAAGCAGGAGTTATCGGCTTTACAAAGTCACTGGCAAAAGAGCTTGCGAGCAGGAATATTAATGTGAATGCTATTGCTCCGGGTTATATTGAAACGGAGATGACAAAAAAAATTGATGAAAAGTTCAGGGAAAAAATCATTTCAATGATTCCGAACGGGAAACTTGGCACAGTGGAAGATGTAGCAAAAACAGCTCTTTTTCTGGCTGCGGAAGATTCACAATATATAACAGGAACAGTAATTAATCTGGATGGAGGAATGGGAATATAATGTCAGCTTACACAGGCAAAGAAACAAGGGTAGTAATCACCGGAATTGGAACAGTAAACAGCATTGGTCTTACAATAAGTGAATTCTGGAAAAATCTGGTGGCAGGAAAATCAGGTATTTCGGCAGTTGAAGGATTTGATACGGAAAAAATAAAATCAAAAATTGCAGGGCAGATAAAAAACTTTGATCCTCAAAATTACATTAATGTAAAAGATTTAAAAAGAATGGACAGATTTTCCCAATTTGCGGTTGCTGCTGCTTTAATTGCTGTGGAAGACAGCAGGTTAAAAATCACTGACAGCAACTGTAATAACATAGGAGTATTTGTTGGAAGCGGTGTTGGAGGACTTTCAACCATTGAAGAACAGCACAAGAGACTTCTTGAGAAGGGAGCTGACAGAGTAAGCCCGTTTCTGGTTCCAATGATGATTTGCAATATGGCTGCTGCTCAGGTTTCAATAATGACCGGGGCAAAGGGGCCTGTAAGTGCAACAACTACGGCTTGTGCGGCAGGTGCAAATGCCATTGGCGATGCTTTTGAAACAATAAAAAGGGGTGCTGCAAATATAATGATAGCAGGAGGAAGTGAAGCAGCAATAACACCTCTGGGGATGGCTGGTTTTGCTTCAATGCATGCAATGTCAACACGAAATGATGAGCCCGAGAAGGCATCCAGGCCATTTGAGAAAGACAGGGATGGATTTGTAATGGGTGAAGGCAGCGGTATATTGATACTTGAAGAGTTAAATCATGCTGTAAAAAGAGGGGCAGATATTTATGCGGAAATTGTTGGTTATGGGCTTTCAGGCGAAGCATATCATATTACTGCACTTGAAGAATCAGGATTAAATGTTGTAAGATGCATGGAAAACTGTCTTAAGGAGGCAGATGCCCAAAAAGAAGAAGTGGATTATATTAATGCACATGGCACATCAACTCCTTTAAATGATATTGTTGAAACCAATGCTATTAAAAAATGTTTCGGCAGCCATGCATATAAATTAAATATCAGCTCAACAAAATCAATGCATGGTCATTGTCTTGGGGCAGCAGGCGGAGTAGAATCTGTAGCAACAGTCCTTGCAATAAAAAATGAAAAGATTCCGCCAACTATAAATTATTTTAATCCTGATGAAAATTGTGATTTGAATTATACCCCAAATGTTTATGTTAATAAAAAAATAAACATTGCATTAAAAAATTCAATGGGTTTTGGCGGTCATAATGTTACGCTGGCATTTAAAAAATTTGATTATTAACCGTTTATTAACCATTTATAAAAAAAGTAAAAAAGGTTTAATATATTTTATAGCAGTTATTTTAATATGATATACGGAGTTTTTTTATATGACTGATTTTAAGTGCGAGATATGTGGGAAAGATGTTGATCTTGATCTATTTCTAAAAGATTTTAAGGTCTGTCCATTTTGCAGCCATCACTATATGCTTGATGTAAAAACCAGAATAAATCTTATTGCTGATACTGATTCTTTTAATGAAATTGCAGGAAATTTGAAATCCATTGATTTCTTAAATTTTACAGATACAAAATCATATAGTGACAGAATAGCTGAATGCGAACAAAAAACAGGCATTTCTGAAGCCATAATTACAGGATCAGCAAGGATTGGCGGTTATAATGTATGTCTTGGTGTTATGGATTTCAGTTTCATGGGCGGCAGCATGGGAAGTGTTGTTGGAGAAAAGGTTAAACGGCTTGCAGATTTTGCAGTCGCAAACAAATTTCCCTTAATTCTTGTATGCACTTCAGGTGGAGCAAGGATGCAGGAAGGAATTATTTCTCTGATGCAAATGGCTAAAACTGTTTCAGCTATAAATAGAGCCAAAGACAGCGGGGTTCCTTATATCTCCGTTATTTCAAATCCCACAACAGGCGGAGTAAGTGCAAGTTTTGCCACGGCAGCGGACATCATTATTGCAGAACCGCAGGCACTTTTTTGTTTTGCAGGTCCAAGGGTAGTAAAACAAACCATAAAAAAAGAATTGCCTCCGGATTTTGGGCTTTCAGAAAGGAACTTAAAAAACGGTCAGATTGATATGATTGTAAATAGAAAAGATTTAAAGAAAACATTAATAAAAATCTTAAAATTATTTTCAGGAAAATAACTTAATTATGGACAAACCAGTAAAATCAGAACAAAACCTGATCAAATCACTTGAAAAAATAAATCTGTTTAAAAAATTTAATTTTTTTTCCGGACTTAATTTTAAAAATGCCAGAATAAATCTAATTAATAAGATAAAAAAATTAAGGAAGGAAACCAGAATAACCGAAAGAACATGGAAGATTGTTGAACTTTCAAGAAATGAGAACCGTCCTAAAACTATTGATTATATAAATAATATATTCGAGGATTTCATTGAACTTTCCGGAGACAGGCTTTCATCAGATGACAAGTCAATTATAGCAGGTCTAGGCAGTATTAACGGCAGGACTGCAGCAGTTATAGGTCATAATAAAGGAAAGGATTTAAAGGAACGAATAGATTATAATTTCGGCATGCCAAATCCTTCAGGCTACAGAAAAAGCAGAAGAATCATGGAACTGGCTGACAGGTTTAATTTTCCTGTAATAACATTTATTGATACGCCCGGAGCAAATCCGGCAATTGAAGCGGAAGATAATGGCCAGGCAAATGCCATTTCAGGAAATATTGAATATATGTTCAGACTTCGGGTTCCCTCCATAGCAATATTAATAGGAGAAGGAGGAAGCGGCGGAGCACTGGCACTTGCTATTGGAAATTATATTATGATGCTTGAAAATTCAACATATTCCGTAATTTCTCCTGAAGGATGCGCTGCAATTCTCTGGAAGGATCAGACAGCAGTAAAACAGGCTGCTTCAATGTTAAGACTTACTGCAAAAGATTTGCTTAACCTGAAAGTGATAGATAAAATTATTCATGAGCCTCTTGGCGGAGCACAAAATGAACCTGAAAGAATAATTAAAATAGTGAAGGAAAATATAATGGCTGCATTGTCAAAACTTGATGGTTTAAGCGGTGAAGAATTAAAATTACATCGGGCACAAAAATTTGAAATCCTGGGGTTTGTAAAAGAATGAGAAAGCATTTCCTGAAAACGAATTATTAGATCGACGGCCGGGTGTTTCGCAAACACGCAAGCTTTGTCCCAGCGAGTCAAAGCTTGCTCTGATTTCAGGCTTCGCTCTCCTCTCTGAAGAGAGGAACCTTGCCCGCTTCGCCTTCAAAAGGTTTGCGAAACACCTAGCCGTCGATTCTTGTAACTTCATTTCTTAAATTTTATTTGCCAACAAGCAAGATAACTTTTTCATCAATTGAAATATATGTATTTGCACCCGGGTACTGACTTACCACAAGATTTTTTTGGATATCGTTTTGTACCTGCACATAAGAAACATCATAAGCAATATTTGAACTCTGTAAAATACTTACCGCTTTGTCCATGCTTAATTGAACAACATCGGGCACAAGTACCATTTGTTCCGTAGAAGCAATATAAATATTGACAGAATCTCCATATCTTACCTGTGTTCCTGCTTCAGGAGAAATGCTTAATACTGTTCCAGGCGGGTAGTCTGTATTTGGAACTTTATTTATGATTACATTTAATCCCATTGATTCAAGATTGGAAGTTACATACATGTAGTCATATCCTATAATGTTCGGGATCATTAAAATGTTCCTTCCCGTACTTATTTTTAAACTCACGCTTTCATTTTTTTTAAT
>JAMDDL010000025.1:13406-14950 GCA_023488645.1 Actinomycetota bacterium
CCAACAAGAGCGGAAGGTTTAAGCGGCTTTTCATTAATATGCTTCAAGCTTATTTCAATAGAATTTTCACCTCTGAATGGCAGATCAGCAGTCAGCATTTCATACATGACCACCCCGAGTGAATAAATATCAGTTGAATAACTTAATATTTTTCCCTGAGCCTGTTCGGGAGATATATAATATGCAGTCCCAAGTATATTTATTGTTTTTGTGGTATCTTCAATTAATGATTTTGCAATTCCAAAGTCAGTTATTTTAATTATACCTTCAGGGGTTACCAGAATATTTTGAGGTTTTATATCTCTATGTATCAGGTTGTTTTTATGAGCCAGTTCCAGGGCACTGCAAATCTGTATCGCATACTTTGCTGTAACAGAAGGGCTTAGAATGCCGTGCTTACTGATGATTTCATCAAGACTTTGTCCTTCAATATATTCCATACATATAAAATAAGAACTGTCATACTTGCCCCAGTCGTATACGGCAACAATATTGGGATCATTTAAACGTGCAAGTATTTGAGCTTCCTTTTTAAATCTTGCCACGAAGTTTTTTTCTGAAGCATATAGCTTTGATAGTATTTTTACTGCAACCCTGCGGTTTAATTTTTCATCATAAGCAAGATATACATCGGCTGTTCCTCCGCTTCCAATCTTGCTTATGATCTTATATCTGTCTGCAATAATAGTATCAGGCATATAAATTAATAATTATATTTTTATTACAATTACTGTTATATTATCTCTGCCGCCGTTTTTGTTTGCCTTCCAAACAAGTTTTTTGGCAATATCGCCGGCATTTTCATTCTTTAATTTTTTTAACATTTTTTCAATCATGCTGTCTTTAATCATTGAATTTAAACCATCGGAACATAACAGTACCATATCATCTTTTTCAAGTGAAAATTTAAAGCATTCAAGGCTGGATATCTCATTTTCTCCAAGAACACTTGTTAAATAATTTCTTTGCGGATGGCTGAAAGTATCTTCATATGAAATTGCTCCTTTTTTATAAAGCTGAAATACAAGGGTATGATCTTCTGTAAGAAGGTTAAGATTATTTTTCCTGTAAAGATAAAGTCTGCTATCGCCTGTATGTACAACATAAGCATTATTACTTAATGTAAAAAGTGCGGTAAACGTGGTTCCCATTCCATTTAATTCCTTATTTTTGCAGCCCATATCATAAATGATTTTATTTGCATAATTTACGGAATTAATCATAAGTTGTTGAATATCATTGTCTTGTGCCGTATTTTTTTCTGAAATATTTTTACTGATGTCCTTATCATATTTTTTTTCTTTAATTTTCTTTTTAAAATATGAAGAAAAGTTATCAACAGCAGCCCTGCTTGCAATCTCACCGGCTCTGGCGCCACCCATGCCGTCTGCTACAATAAACAGATTATCCTCACCGGCAAAATAGCAGTCTTCATTGTTTTGTCTGAATTTTCCAGTATTGCTTATTGCAAAGTAATCCATGAAAATAATTATAAATTAATATCTGTGTTTATAAAATTATTTTTGTTTTATTTATATCATCAT
>JAMDDL010000025.1:15538-22480 GCA_023488645.1 Actinomycetota bacterium
GCTACGCTTTCTGCTATTATTTTATGATCGCCTGTAATCATGGCTGTTTCAATTCCTAATTTTCTTAAGCCTTCAATGGTAGCTTTAGCAGTTTTCTTTATTTCATCAGAAACAGATAAGGCTCCTGCTACCCGACCATCAATTGAAACGATACTTACAGTTTTACCTTCCTGCAGCAGTTTTTCCGATATATTTTTTACATTGGACAAATCAATTTTTTCATCATTTAAAAACCTTGCTGTTCCCACTAAAACCTGCCTGCCGTCAATTTTAGCTTTTACACCATGCCCTGAGACGGCTTCAAAGCTAACTATATCTTCAGAAAGAGCTATGTTTTGCTTTTTTAACTCATTTACTATAGCTTCACTGAAAGGATGCCGTGACAGTTTCTGTGCTGAGCCTGAAAAATACAATAAGTCGCTGGCTGAAATTCCTTCCATAGCAATTACATCTTTTACAACTGGCTTTCCTTCAGTTATAGTGCCAGTTTTGTCCAGAACAATAGACTGGATTTTAGAAGTCTGCTCTAAAGTAGTTGCATCCTTTATTAAAATATTATTTCTGGCTCCAATTCCTGTACCTACCGCAACCGCTGTTGGTGTAGCAAGCCCAAGAGCATCAGGACAGGCAATTACGATTGCAGATATTGCAAAAGTGAGTGATAGCAGTAATCCTTTTCCGCCAAATACATACCAGCCTAAAAATGTAAGCAGTCCTGCTCCAATTGCCAGTATAACTAAATAAGCAGCAGCCCTGTCAGCAATTCTCTGCCCGGGAGCTTTTGAATTTTGTGCATGTTCGACTAATTTGATTATTTGAGCTAAAGCCGTATCGCTTCCTGTTTGAGTCACTTTAAACTGTACGGAACCTGTTTTATTTATTGATCCACCAATAACTTTATTACCATTTTTTTTATTAACAGGAATTGATTCACCTGTCACCATGGATTCGTCTATTGTTGTTTCTCCATTTACTATTTCTCCATCTATGGGTATTTTGTCACCGGGTTTTACAAGGACAATGTCATTTATGTTTAATTTGCTTGTTGGAATTACTATTTCCTTACCTTCTTTTAGAACAGTTGCCTGAGGCGGAACCAGAGCAAACAGTGCTCGCAGGGCATCGGATGTCCCACGACGGGATCGCATCTCCATCCAGTGGCCAAACAATACAAAAGTAATAAGCATTGCTGCTGCTTCAAAAAAGGTCTCACCACCTATAAATATAGTTATAGCAACACTGAACAGGTAGGCTGCCAGTACACCTGTTGCAATAAGTACAGACATGTTAAGTTTTTTATTTTTTATAGAATGATAAGCTCCAGTAATAAAAATAGAACCAGTCCAAAATACTACAGGAGTTGTAAGAATAAATAGAAGCCAGTTTACCGGTATTGGACTTGGGAGCTTCAGTTTAAAAATACTTGTGGCAATAGGTGAGTATAAAAGAATTGGAATTGAAAAAATTAGTGAAATCCAGAATCTTCTAGCCATATCTTTTTCCATTTGTTTTGCCATCTGTGGGTTTGCCATTGCTGCTTCGTGGTCTTGATGGCTCAATTTTGAAATATTGCTGTGGTCATGCATTCCTTTAGCATGTTGCTCATGAGTCAACTTATTTTTCAAATTATATTCATATTGTTTTGCATCATAGGTGCAGCCGCAATTTATAGTTAATTCTTCTGCGTCGCACGACAAACAATCCTTGCCGCATTTGCAATTATAATTATGGATATGTTGTTTTTCGTTTATAGGATGTGATTTATTTTGATACATTTTCAACCATTTTTAATTTTTATTTATTATTAAATTTTGACTAAACATATTATAAACCCTTAAAATGCATAAAAAAACCAATTATAAGCATATTATCTTTCTCATTTTCTTTAAGAGCTGAAGGTATAGATTTTGATGCTCTTCCTTACCCTTAAATGGCAGGTGTTTAAAAGTGCTAACTAATATTTTTAATTGGGTATTTTCAGAGAGAACAAAGCTTCATTTTTTGTTATAATAATTAAAGCCGTAAGATATAAAAGAATTTTAAAGAAATTATCTTGAATTTGAAAGTAAAAAAGATAAAATAAATTAACTTGCTTGTGGTATAAAAACCAGTTTTTAAGTTGTTCGGGGCGAATGGTGGAATTGGCAGACGCGCCAGGTTCAGGGCCTGGTGCCCGCAAGGGCATGGGGGTTCAAGTCCCCCTTCGCCCACCAATAAACGTTATAATATATTGTGACAAGGATAAGGTTAAATTATTTAAAACATGCCGGTGGCATGTTTTAAGGGACTTGAAAGGACGGACTGAAGGCGACAGCCGAGGGAGTCCGCGTCTCTGCAGCGAACGAAGTGAGACGAAAGAACAAGTCCCCCTTCGCCCACCAATAAGTATTGAAAGATAGATAGACTGGATAAAAGTTAAATGGCTTGAAACATGCCACAAGCGCAGGTTTTAATCAATAATTCATGAGGTTTAGTTGGAACGAAGAAGCATAAAAGAACCCGTAATAACATTGATAATAATGATTATAATTGCGGCGGTAATTATAAGCTGGCTTACCGGACTCTGGAGCTGCGATAACGGCAGGAAGAATTTAAATGAACAGAAAAAATTATCCATAGCAGATTATGTAAATTCTGCATCTGTACTTATACAGCATTCAAATAAAACATCAGTTGATTTCTTTATACTTTTAAGTCAAATCAAAGATATTTCAAGAGAAGAACTTGATAAAAATCTTTCGGATATAACAGAAGAAAGCAGGATAAGTCTTCAAAGCTGTCTTGAAATGAATCCTCCTGCATCCTTTGAAGTTGCTCAAGGATATCTGAAGCTTGTTCTGGATTTAAGAACAAAGGCATATGAAAATTTTAAACCTGCACTTTTTAATGCCCTTCAGAACATTCAGGGTGATATTGCATCATCCCAGATTACAAATGCTTTTTTAAATATGCATATGAGTGATGAGGTTTACAAGTATTTTCAGGATGAAATCAAGGCATCAGGTGAAAAACTGGAAATTACAAATCTTACAATCCTGAATTCCAGAATTCTTAAAGACAACAATTTAATTGATCCTCAGAATGTTGCTAAATTTATTTCCGATATTAAAACAGTTGCAAATCTTCAGGAAAGAAGGGGACTTGCGCTGATAAATAACAGTATTGAATTTAATCCGAAAATTATTAATGAGCAGGGTGACTATCTAATACTGGCAAAGGGCAATGAGATTGCTGTAACAATGATTGTTGAAAATCAGGGAAATGTTGCTGAAAAGGATGTTGTAGTAGTTATGAAATACATTACTGAAAATAATCCTAAGGCAGAAGAGAAGACATATACCATTACCTCAATAAATCCTTCTGAACAAAAATCAGTTACAATATCCGGATTTAAAGCTTTTCCAGGCATAAAGTGCAATATTACCATTGAAGTTAAACCAGTACAGGGAGAAAGCCTGATTACTAATAATACGGCTTCCTTTAAATTTATGGTTGAAAAATAAACGCTGTAACTTTAAAGATTAAAAAATTGATTTTAGGGTTTTATATATTTATTTTTTAATATATAATATTTTCAATTTTTTAATTTGATTTCCATTTTAACTAATATTAAATACAGCAGAAATCACTTCTGGATGTAATAGGCATAGGATAAGCCGTGATTTTCGTTTTTAAAATAAATTATTTAAGTTATTTATGAATTCAGGAAAACAGCACAAGGATTACACATTAATTATTTATTCAGGTCCAAAAGATAAAGTAAGAAAATTAACAATTTCCCAGAATTTTCTTAGATTTGTTTACATATTTGCAATAATAGTAATTGCTTCTACTGCCATAGTAATCTCAAATCTTTTCATAACCCGACAGAAATTAAATGAAAAGATTGCTGAAATTGAACGTATCGAATATAAAATTAATTATAAGGAAGTAGAGCTTGTAAATCTTGAAAAGAAAACAAGTGAAATACAATCAAAAACAAAGCTCCTTGAAAATTATTTAAAAGAAGTTCAAAACCTTGATAAATTAGTAAGAAATATAACAGGTCAGGGAGGACCTGAAAATAACGCATTTATTTATGAAAATAATTTAAATGCAAATACTGCAATATTAAGCAATCCTGATGAAAATCTGATATATACTTCAGATCAGGAAGAAACGATTGATGATATAAATGCTTTACTGGATGAGTTGCTTGCCAAAGCTCCGGAACTGGCTGAAAGCCTTAAAAAAGATAAACAAAATATGGAAGATTATATTTATGTAAAGGACCACACGCCATCAATATGGCCGACCTGGGGCACTATTACAACATTGTTTAGTGATGGTAGGTCAAACACTACATGGTTGCCAGGCTCTCATAAGGGGATTGATATTGCAAATAATACAGGTACTAATATTTCTGCTGCTGCTGATGGAGTTGTTATTTTTGCAGGCAGGCAGGGTGGATATGGGAATAAAGTTGTTATTTATCATATGGATAAATATACTACAGTTTATGCGCATTTAAGTAAGATTATGGTTAATGAAGGCGATCAGGTCAAACAAGGTCAGGTTATCGGAAAAATGGGAAGCACCGGCCGAAGTACAGGTCCACATTTACATTATGAAGTATATGTAGATGGAGTTCCGCATAATCCAAAGGAATTTTTGCCTTAAATAATTACACATCACTACTTTTCTTATTTTACAAAAAGATGATTTAATATATTATTTATTTGAAATATTATTAATAAATTGCGAATGCAGGTATCATTTTTTTTAAATTTATTTTATTTGTTTAGAAAAGTTGAATTATTAACAATTTTATAATTAAAATCTATGAAAAAAATATCTTATCTTGGTCCTGAAGGAACTTTTTCGGAAGAAGCACTGTTAAAATTTGCAGGAAGTTTTAATAACATCACTCCCCTGCCAATGCCTTCCATTGTGGATGTAATAAAAAGCGTTGACAGAGGCGAAGCAGAGGAAGGTCTTATTCCAATTGAAAATTCTCTTGAAGGATCTGTTAATATTGCACAGGATATACTGGCATTTGAAAGTGAAGCTAAGATAATCAGGGAAATTACCATAGCAATCAGGCATAATCTTATTGCAAAAAAGGGTGCAAAAATCAGCCAGATTAAAAAAATAATATCACATCCTCATGCCACTGCCCAATGCAGAATTTTTTTAAGTGACAACCTGCCTGATGCTGAAATTATTGCAGCAAACAGCACTGCAGAAGCAGTAAGAAAATTAACTGAACTGGAATCTGATACTGCAGCTATCGGGACAAAAATTGCGGCACAATTATATAATCTGGAAATAATAGCAGATGATATAGAAGATTCAAAGGTAAATAAGACCAGGTTTGTTTTTGTGGGAAATTTTATACCTCCAAAAAGCAGTCTTGATAAAACATCCATAGTTTGCTTTTTAAAAAAGGATAAACCTGGAAGTCTTTATAATATACTTAAGGAATTTGCAGACAGAAATATCAATCTTACAAAAATAGAATCAAGACCGGCAAGAAAAGACATAGGAGATTATGTGTTTATGATTGATATGGAAGGACATATTCATGATAAGGTTATCTTTGAAGCCATTGAATCCTTAAGACGCAGTGTTTATATGATAAAGATTTTAGGATCTTATCCTGTATGGCAGGAAAAAACACAATAATTTGTTTAAAAATTTAGCTTTTAGGAGATTTGAATTGATAGACCAGGAACTTTTCAGAAAAAATCCGGAAATATTTGAAACTGAAATTAAAAAAAGAAATATGAAAATTAATATTTCTTCTGATATAAGTCTGGACAGGGAAAGAAGAAAAGCAATTTTAAGAGTTGATGAATTAAGAGCTAAAAAAAATGAAAATTCAAAAAAAATGCCAAAGCTTTCAGGCGAAGAGAAATTACAGATTATATCTGAAATGAAGAAAATTAATGAAGAACTTGAAATTCTTGAACCCCAGCTTGAAAAATTAAATGAAGAATTCATAGCAAGGATGGCTCTTTATCCTAATATATCTCATGAGTCAACTCCTGTTGGAAAGGATGAAAATGACAATATTCCTGTGTTTTTCTGGGGGGAAAAACCTGCATTTGATTTTATCCCTGAAAATCATGTAAATCTTGGAAGAAATCTGGATATACTTGATGATGAAAAAGGGGCAAAGGTTTCAGGTTCAAGATTTGTATATTTAAAAAATGAGGCAGTATTTCTGGAATTTGCATTAGTGCAGTATGTATTGAATATACTTTATTCAAAGGGATTTATTCCTGTCATTCCTCCTGTTCTTGTAAAGGAAAAAGCAATGTTTGGAACAGGTTTTTTGCCTGCAGAAAAAACTCAGTACTATAAAACAGAACTTGATGATTTATATCTGATTGGAACTGCCGAGGTTCCGTTGTGCAGTTATCATACAGATGATGTTCTTGATATTAAAGACCTGCCTTTAAAATACTGTGGATTTTCAACATGTTTCAGGCGGGAAGCAGGAAGCTATGGAAAAGATTTGGGTGGAATGTTCAGAGTACACCAGTTTGACAAGATCGAGATGTTTATTTTTTCTCATCCTGAAAATTCCTGGAGGGATTATGAATTTTTGAGAACGACGCTTGAAGAAATATTCAGGGGGTTGAAGTTTCATTACCGCATAATGAATATGTGTACCGGTGATATCGGAATCCCGAATGCAAAAAAATATGATCTGGAAGCATGGCTGCCCGGACAGGATACATACAGAGAACTTGCATCATGCAGCAATGATACAAATTTTCAGTCAAGAAGATTAAATATAAAGTATAAGGATGATGATGGGAAAAAGGGTCTTGTTCATACAATGAACAGCACAGCATGTGCCATAGGCAGAACGCTTATTGCGATTTATGAAAATTATCAGGACAGGAATGGAAATATAAAGGTTCCTGATGTTTTAGTTCCTTACATGAATGGCAT
>JAMDDL010000186.1 GCA_023488645.1 Actinomycetota bacterium
TTTTTCAAGTACATGAGAGTATTCTTCCTTAATTACAAAAGCAGTAGTTGGAAAGCCATTAGCTAAACCTTTACCTAAAACTACTATATCAGGTATCATATTATCATATTCAAAGCAGTACATTTTTCCTGTTCTTGCGCAGCCCGTAAGTACCTCGTCAACTATAAGCAGAATTCCAAGTTTATCACAAACTTTTCTTATTTTTGCAAGATATCCGTCAGGATAAACAATAGAGCCGCTCCATCCTTGAATAGGCTCAAGCACTATTGCAGCGACATTTCCTGTCCCTTCCATTTTAATTTGTTTTTCAAGAGCATCTACACAAAATAAATTACACTGCGGATATGTTTTATCGAAATGACAATGATAGCAATGACCGTTCGGTGCAAGATGATGCCCGACAGCTCTTGGACCTGTTGTATAATTTGCAACTTCTGTAAGAGAAACTGCACTCATTGTTTTTCCATGGAAGTCTCCATAAAATGAGAAAAATTCATGTTTTCCAGTATATGCTCTTGCAGCCCTCATTGCAGCTTCCACAGCTTCAGTTCCTGCACAATACATTTGAATTCCATTTAAAGTACCAGGCATTGTTGATGCAAGCTTTTCCAAAAATAAAGTTTTAACTTCTGTTGTATAATCATGACAATTCATTAATTTACCCACCCATTTTTGGGTATATTCAACAACTTTTGGATGACAGTGACCAAGATTTGTTACGTAAATTCCAGATGAAAAGTCAATATATGTATTGCCGTCAACATCAGTTAACGTGCATCCATGACCTGAATCAAAAACAACAGGAAATAATTGTACTTGCGAAGAATAACCTTTCATGTATTTTTCTGCTCTTGCGTGAAGAGCTTTTGATTTTGGCCCCGGGGCAGGAGTTATCATTTTTGGAAGGCTTTTTACGTCTACTTTTGCCCAATTTTTATCGTAACTCATAAAATACTCCTCTCTCAACATAACTAATAATAATTTTGATTTTAACAATAAATTTGATAATAAAATCCTGATAATAATTTATAATAATTTAAAATGTCAATCATAAATATTCATTAAATGAATGATTTAGCTTATTATTGTATTATATTTATTTTTTAAACAAAGTCAACAAAATGGATGGCAAAACAGGTAGTAAATAAAGCAAGCTTAGTATAAAATGTGTCCAAGGGTGTGGGTTTATCACAGATTAAAACTAATATCTTATAGCGTTAGATTTGAATCTATCACTTATATATGATTATGTCAATTCTAAATGAACACTTAGCAGGTTTTGTTAAAAAGTCTTCAAAAGAATTAAAATTTTCATAGAAGACTTCTCCATATTTATTTTTAATTTCATTGGACCATTCCGATATAATCTCATTTATCTTTTTTTCTTTGTAAAAAAATATAAGTAATTCTTAATTTTTTCAGATTCAAGGACAAGGTGGGTTTTGCCTATTCTCCTGTGCCCTGTTATTATAAGGATTCTGGAACCTTTATTTTTAATAGTGGTGAAAAAATGCTCTATTAATGAAAATTATTTTTCTCTTCCACAAAATTTCACAAGGTAACCGACTTTAACTTAATGACCATTAACTTAATAGGGATTATTTTAATTAATAATATAAGTAAAAAGCCATTAAACCGATTCTTTCTTTGCTAAAAGAGTCTGCTCTTTCATCTATCTCCTCCATTGACTTTATTGCCGCCTTTACTCTGTCCTTCCCGAATCATTTTGTCTAATCATGCCTCTGGCATCTTTGAACCCTCATGTAATATAAATAAATTTCTTTTTCTGATTTATTAAATTACCGTATTAAAGTATAATAAAAAATTATTTTATTTAAGAAAATCAAACATTTTTAATTTTTTATTGTCATTTAATTTATAAAAATTTTTAAAAAAGGAGTTTCAAATGGGCAATAGTGATATTAAGAAAGTAGGTCTTTTAACTGGCGGAGGAGACTCATCAGCAATTAATGATTATATCAGAACAATTGTAATATTGCTTGAAAAACAAGGAATTAAAATTCATGGTGTTAAAGGTAGCTATAAGGGTCTTATAGAAGATGAATTTATGGAATTAACCTCTAAATTTGTAGATGGGATACAATGTACTGGTGGAACTTGTATTAAAACATCAAGAACTAATCCTTATAAAATTGAAGGGGCAGTTCAAAAAATAATAAACAATATTGAAAAACAAAATATAGGTGCTCTTATTTGTGTTGGTGGCAATGATACATTAGGAGTTGCACTTAAATTAGCAGAAGAAGGGCTTAAAGTTATTGGAGTTCCTCAAACAATAGATAATGATATCATGGAAACTGATTATTGTATTGGATTTCATAGTGCAGTAGAAAATATTGTAAAATGCGCAAACATGACGATTACTTCTGCTTATTCTCATGAAAGAGAAATGATAATAGAAGTTATGGGTCGTGATAGTGGATTTCTTGCTTTAAATAGTGCTTTAGCTCTTGGCGCAGACAGTTTGCTTATTCCTGAATTTCCAGCAGATTTGGATAAACTGGCAGATTTAATTCAAAGGAAAAGAAAAGCAGGTAAAAAACATGGACTTTATGTTGTAGCAGAAGGAGTTCAGATACAAGGTGGCAAGCAAATTCAAGATGATATTGATGCTTTTGGACACAAAAAACTTGGAGGGATTTCTTATACTATTGCTGAAATAATTGAATCTAAAATTGGAATCAAACCAAATGTTGTGGTTTTAGGTTATACTCAAAGAGGTGGTACACCTTGCCCTTATGACGCATATTTATCAACTATATTTGCAAAGGGGACATTAGATAATTTAATAAATGGTAAATTTGGTTATATGGTTGCTGTTAAAAATGAAAAACCGGTTAATGTTCCTATTGCTGACGCAGTTAAAGGAATCAGGCTTGTTTCAAGAGAAGATTATGATTTTGCAGTGAGTCTTGGAGATATCTGGTAAAAGTAATAATATTAAGAATCATAAATAAAAATAAAGGAGAAATTTATGCAAACCGCAAAAAGAATAGAAAATCTTGGAACAGAAAATGCATTTAAAGTTCTTGCGGAAGTTAATAAATTAAAAAACCAGGGAAAAGATATTATAAGTTTTGCTATAGGAGAACCTGATTTTAATACCCCTGAAAATATTAAAGATGCTGGTATTAAGGCAATTAAAGAAAATTATACCCATTATAATCCTTCAGCGGGGATTCCAGAGTTAAGAGAAGAAATAGCAAAACATATTTCAAAAACAAGAAAAATAAAAGTTGATCCTGAAGAAGTAGTTGTAACACCTGGAGGAAAACCAATAATATTTTTTTCAATTTTTGCATTAATTAATCCGGGAGATGAAGTGATTTATCCTAATCCGGGATTTCCAATTTATGAGTCACTTATTAACTTCATCGACGGCGTTGCTGTGCCAATTCCCATAATTGAAGAAAAAAATTTCAGCATTGATGTAAATTATCTTGAAAAAATAATTACTCCGAAAACAAAAATGATTATCCTTAATTCCCCGCATAATCCAACAGGCGGAATGATTGAAAAAGAAGATTTGCAAAGTATTGCTGAGCTTGCAATAAAGCATGATATTATCATTTTTTCTGATGAAATTTATAGTGGAATTGTATTTGATGGGGAATTTAACAGTATTGCGTCCTTTAAAGACATGAAGGAAAGGACAATTATCCTTGATGGATTTTCCAAAACATATTCGATGACTGGATGGAGAATAGGATATGGTATTTTTAATAAGGATATTGCTGCTGTTATTGCAAACCTTGGAACAAACTCAGTTTCCTGTACTGCTACATTTACTCAAATGGCAGCCGTAGAAGCATTAAGAGGAACCCAGGATGATTCCATAAAAATGGCAGAAATTTTTAAACAAAGAAGCAAACTTATTGTAGATGGTTTAAATGATATTAAAGGAATAAAATGCCTATATCCCAAAGGTGCATTTTATGTATTTCCTAATGTAACAGAAGCTTGCAGAAATTTAGGATTTGAAAGCTCTATTGAGCTTCAGCAATACCTTCTTCATGAAGGTGGGGTTGCAGTACTTCCAAGAACATCTTTTGGAGTAAAAAATAAAGGTGAAAAAGAAGAATATATAAGATTATCATTTGCCACAAGCAATGAAGCTATTTTAAATGGTCTTGCAAGAATTAAAAAGGCTATAGAAAAAAGATAAAAGTAATCTAATTTAAATTTTAATTATAGATATTTATGAGCAAAATTAAAATCTTAAAAAACTTAAAAATCTATTACAAATTAAGAAAAATATATAAAGTTATAAAAATTTTAATGATTATTTAATAACTATATTATATTTATAAATATAAGAACTGCAATGATTGCAAGAATTTTATAAACAATTAGATATAAACAATTAGGTATAAATATCAACAATTAGAAATAAGAATGAAAACAGGTATGAAAGAGAATATTGAAATTATCGAAGATGGCACTATAACAAGTGTACCACAATTTTTTGCTCAGGCTATCCATAGCGGAGTTCGAAGATCAAGAAAAGATGATTTAAGTATTATTTACACTCCTTTAGATGTAGTTGCGTCTGCTGTTTTTACCACAAATAAATTTTGTGCAGCACCCATCATAGTTTGTAAAGAGCAGCTTGCCAATAGCAGGAATATAAAGGTAATAATTATTAATACAGGAATTGCTAATGCCTGCACTGGTGAACAAGGCATAATTAATGCTAAAAATATTATTAAAGCTGCATCAAAATATTTGAATTTAAATTATGAAAATATAGCAGTTGCTTCAACAGGTTTAATTGGAAAACAGCTTCCAGTTGAAAAAATCACCCAAGCTATAAAA
>JAMDDL010000093.1 GCA_023488645.1 Actinomycetota bacterium
CCGGCATCTGTCCACCATCCTTTAAGGATGGAGTAAGTCATACTTCCGCGTCTGATGTACTCATTATTAACATCTGTTATTTCAAGTTCTCCTCTATTTGAAGGCTTTAATTTTTTTACAATATCAAAAACTTCATTATCATACATGTAAAGACCGCATACAGCCAGACTGGATTTTGGGTGTTTTGGTTTTTCTTCGATTGATACTATTGAACCATTCCTGATTTCTGCAACTCCAAATCTTTCAGGATCAATAACTTCCTTTAAAAATACTTTGGCTCCTGAATGCTGTTTTATAAAATCATTTACATGATCACTGACATTGTCCTGTATAATATTGTCCCCCAGAATAACAAATATTTTTTCATCTCTTGCAAAATGTTCAGCCAGCTTTAAAGCATCAGCTATTCCGCCTTCTCCCTCCTGAAACGTATAGGAAATTTCTTTTAAACCAAATTCCTTTCCATTTCCAAGCAGCCTTAAAAATTCCCCTGCATGATTTCCCCCCGTAACAATTAATATATCTTTTATTCCGGAATTTACCAGGGCCATTAATGGATAATAAATCATTGGTTTATCGTATACCGGAAGTAAATGTTTGTTTGTAACCTTTGTGCACGGCATTAATCTTGAACCAAGACCTCCTGCTAAAATAACTCCCTTCATTATCATCCTCCACCAGATTATTTAAAATATAAAAAATAAAACAGGATTTATAAATTAAACTATTTTAAATTCATAAAGATATTATATGTATAAAATTTCTTAAATTAAAATTATTTTCTTATAAAATAAACTACAAAAAATATAATTGATAATATCACGCAATATACTGCAAAAATATTCAGGTTTCTTTTAATTGAGAATTTTAATAAAAACTTTACAGCAAATAAACCGGAAAGATAAGCAAAAATAAAACCTGCTATAACAGCAATGAGTGCAATATTATCATGAGATATTTTGATACCTGAATTTTTAAAACCCTTTGCCATCTCAAAAACAAAAGAGCCAAATATTACAGGAATGGAAATTAAAAAGGAAAATCTTACAGCATCCTCTCTTTTTACTCCGAATATTCTGGCTGAAGAAATGGTAGAACCTGAACGTGAAATACCTGGAAATATGGCAACTGCCTGGCTTATACCAATAATTAAAGCAGTAAGATAATTTATTTTTTTGTCCTGTCCGGTTATGGAACTATATTTACTTTCATTTTTTTTGCCAATGAATTCAAATAAGATAAGTATAGCTGCGGTTAATATTAAAAAGGCAGCAGAAAAAATGGGCTTTGAAAAAAAGGTTTCTATAAAATCATTAAAAAGATACCCTATAACTGCTGCCGGAATGGAAGCTATAATAATATGCAATGCTAATTTAAAACCGGAATCTTCCCTGTATTTTTTAATAAAAAGTCCCAAAAAAAAGTTCTTTATAATTAACCAGGCATCTCTGTATAATACTGTAAGCAAAGCAGCAAGGGTTGCAAAGTGTAAAGTAACAGTAAAATATATTGAAGGCTCCTGCCATTTAAAAAAATACGGAAAGATAACCAGATGACCTGAACTGCTTACAGGAAAAAATTCAGTAAGCCCCTGAATTATTCCAAGAACAACCGATTTAAAAATTTCCATAATATCTTTCTCCTTTAAATTCCGCTAATGGTAATATCTTTAACAATTAAACTTGGGCTCCCAATAAAACCCCCTGAAGGATAAAATTTCAAATCATTTCCTGTATCTTCAATGTTTTTGCAGAAGCTTAATATATCTGTAGCAATCGTTACTTCGCTAACCGGAAAGTCAGGGCAGCCTTTTTTAATCCATAACCCTTTTGCTCCTACACTCATATCACCTGTAATCGGATTTGCACCGGAATGAAGTCCTATTATGTCTGTTATATAAAATCCTGTGTCAAGTTTTTTAAAAAGATCAGAAATATTATTTTTTGAGGAAGTTTTAATAAAAAAATTTGAAACACCTACTGCCGGTGTTGATTTATATGAAGCTCTTACAGCATTTCCGGTACTTAATGTCTTATTCCTTCTGGCTGTATAACAATCATAAAGGTATGTTTTTAAAATCCCATTTTCAAATATTTGAGTATTTCCCTTATTTACTCCTTCAGCATCAAATGGTCTTGAGAAAAAACCATCCCTCATTATTCCGTTATCGAAAATATCAATATCTTTCCTGAAAATTTTTTCTCCAATTTTATTTTTAAACAAAGATTTCCCCTTTTGAACGTTATCTGCTGTCAGGGATGATGCAATAATTCCTAAAAATTGTGACGCAACCAAACTGTCCATCACAATATCGGCAGATCCTGATTTTATTTTTTTTGAACCAAGCAGCATTACAGATTTTTTTACAGCTTCTCCTGCAATTTTTTCAATATCCAGTTTTTGAGGATCTCTTTCATAAGCGAAACTGAACCCTGTTGAGGTATCATTCTTTTCCTTTGAAATAATATTGAGAAATAAAAAACAGCTTGTATTTTTGTATGATCCTTCAAACCCATTAGAATTAAGCAATGTAATTTCAGAAAAATTATCACTGTAATTTAATGAATCAACTCCTGAAATCCTGCTGTCTTTACTCTTTGCTGTTTTCTCAAGATTTTTAGCAATTTCAATCTTATCTTCAATTGAAGCTTTAAAGAAATTCTCATTATATAAAAATTTTTCAATATCTGATTTTTCCCTATACCTGAATTCATTTATTACAGGAAGACCGTTTATTTCTTCGGAAGCAGTTACTTTCGAATTTAGTATTGCTTTTTTTATGCAGTCATTTATCTTATTTTCCTCAAAAGAAGTGGAATATGCATAACCGATTTTTTTATCCTTAATTATCCTTATTCCTATACCCTTTGAATTGGAATAAGATAATGATTCAACTTCCCCTTCAAAAATTTCAATTTCATTATCAATTGAATTTGATATGTAAATTTCATATTCATCTATTTTTATTTTATTTATAAGAGATGATATTTTTTGTGCAAGACTTATGTCCTGCTTTTCATTTTCCTCGTGTTTTTGCAAATTACTCACTATGACCTGTTCCTCCTACAGTTATTGCACTTATCTTTATTGTTGGCTGGCCAACTTCATTTGTAACAGACTGACCGTTTTTACCGCAAAAACCAGGTGCATAATCAAGATCATTTCCAATTGCTTCAATTTTGTTTAAAATTTCAGGTCCGTTTCCTATAAGAGTTGCTCCCTTTATGGGGTTACTTAATTTACCATTATCAATCAGATATCCTTCGCTGATCCCAAATACAAAATCTCCAGTTGCCGGATCTACCTGTCCGCCTGAAAATTCTTTGGCATAAATTCCTTTTTTTACGGAACTAATTATAATTTCCGGATCTTCATTACCATTTTCTATGAAAGTATTGCTCATTCTTGGAAATGGGATATCCCTGTATGACTGCCTTCTTCCGTTTCCCGTAAGAGACATATTTAATTTTCTGGCTGATTTTATATCAAGCAAATAACTTGTAAGTATTCCCTTTTCAATTAAAACATTTCTTGCCGAAGGGCAGCCTTCACTATCAAATTTATATGAACCCCAATGATAGGCAAGAGTAGAATCATCTGTTGCAGTAACCATATCTGAAGCTATTTTTTTGCCTATTTTATCTTTAAATACTGAAGCATTTTTAATTATCGCATCTGCTTCAAGACCATGACCGCAGGCTTCATGAAAAATAACTCCCCCAAAACCATTGCCTATCACTACAGGCAATATACCTGAAGGAGCATTTACTGCATCAAGCATATTAATTGCCATATCTGCCGATTGTGCTGCAATATCTGCCGGTTTTTTTTCTTCGAATAATTCAAAACCTCTTGTTTTTGCAAAAGATTTATAGCCTGTTCTTATTTCCCTGTCTTTTGCAGCAATAGTGCTTACCGCAAGAAAAGCTTTAACACTAAAATAGCTTGCATACACTCCTTCGGAGTTTGCAATAAGTATTTCTTCTTCAGAATCAAAAAGCGTAGCAGTAACCTGAATAATATTTGATGATTTGTTTCTGGCAGTATTATTAACTTCCGTCAGTATGGATTTCTTTTCATCAGGTAAAACTTTATCAGGATATTTTAATATACTGATGTTATAACTGCTTGCAGAATCATTAAGATTTAATGCCCTGTTTATATTTGAATTATTTACGGCAGCACTTAAAATTTTAGCGCTTTCAAGCAGTTTTTCTTTTTCTCTTGAATCAATAAAAGCATAATAAGTACTGTCTTTATATATTAATCTTAAGCCGCATCCGTTTTCAAAACCGCTTGAAGCATTTTCTATTTTATTGTCGTCAAGTCTAAAATTGTTTAAAACTTTTTGTTGAATAAATATCTCGCCAAATGAACCGCCGCTCTCAAGTAATTTATCTAAAACTTTTTTAGCTGTCTTCTTGTCTATCAACTATAAACTTTCTACAGTCAACTATTTATAAAATATTTTAATTTATACTCCAAAAATTAAAAAATAAGAATATAATTTTAAAAATTTTTTTTAAAATTTTAGCTTTGGAGATAATCGCTTACTTCTTTTGCTTCCTTTTTACCCTTATTTAATTTTTCTGTAATTACTTCCTTTACATCGCTTACCTTTGATTTTCCTTTTTCAATCAGATCTTCCCC
Organism: Actinomycetota bacterium; assembly: GCA_023488645.1. GTDB lineage: Bacteria > Actinomycetota > Humimicrobiia > Humimicrobiales > Humimicrobiaceae > JAMDDL01. The sequence goes on from JAMDDL010000093.1 coordinate 4,651, forward strand.
TTTTTCCTTTAATTCTGAAATCTTTTCCTTTCCCTTGCCAATAATGTCCTTTGTCTTTTCTGTAAAACTTTCATAACTCTTTTTACCTGTTTCAATTAATTCTTCACTTTTTTCTTTAATATCCTGTCTGATCTCTTTGCCTGCTTTAGGCGCATACAGCATCCCGACTATTGCCCC
>JAMDDL010000164.1 GCA_023488645.1 Actinomycetota bacterium
ATAAATACTTTCTTAAAAATATAAATTTTGAAATTAAAAAAGGAATGACTCTGGGAATTACCGGGCTTACCGGCAGCGGTAAAACTACTCTGATAAATCTGATACCCAGACTTTATGACTCCTCAGCAGGAAATATTTTAATTGATGATATCAATATAAAAAATATACCACTGGAACTGCTTCGCAATAGTATAGGTCTGGTAACACAGGAGCCGTTCCTTTTTTCAAAATCCATAAAGGACAATATTATTTTTGGAAGAGAATATCTCCTGGAAAAAGAATCTGAACAAAAACTGATGGAAAAAATTACGGTTGCAGCCAGAATTTCCATGCTTCATGAGGAAATAACGGAGTTTCCCGACGGATATGAAACAATCATAGGAGAACGCGGCGTTACTTTATCCGGAGGACAGAAACAAAGACTGGCAATTGCAAGGGCGCTGGTAGTTGAACCATCAATTTTGATACTGGATGATGCATTTTCAAATGTTGACACACAAACAGAAGAACTGATTTTAAAAGCACTTGAAGAAAAAACAGTAAACATAACAAAAATTCTGATTTCCCACCGCATTTCAACAATTAAGAATTCTGGTTTGATTATTGTTATGGATAATGGAGAGATTCAGGAAACCGGAAAACATAATACCCTTATAAAAAAAGCAGGAATTTACAGGAGATTGTATTTGAGACAGCAGTTGTCAGCAGAACTTGAAGATGAACTGGAGGAGATCTAAAAATGCCTCATGATAATATAAGAGTGGAAAGTATTTACGATAAGGATGAAGTAAAAAAACAGGCAGATATAAAAATTCTGCTCAAGATTTCAAAATACCTGAAGCCTTATAAATTTATATTTGCAGTTACAATATTGATGCTTATGTTTACTGCCGGACTTGAAACAGCAGGTCCGTTTATTTTAAAGATTGCAATAGACAAATATCTTATCCCTAAAAATTACAACGGCTTTTTGTATATGGTTGTGTTGTTTGGATTGATAATACTATTTCAGTTTGGAGTGAGGTATGTTCAGCAATACATGACTGAATATCTTGGAGAAAAAATAATGCTGGACTTAAGAATGAATATTTTTTCACATATTCATAAAATGGAAATGTCTTTTTTTGACAGAAACAGGGTTGGCAGACTTATGACAAGAGTAACTACGGATGTGCAAACTTTAAATGAAATGCTTTCTTCCGGAGTAGTCGCACTGTTTGGCGATGTTTTTATTATTGCTGCAATAATTGCCATGATGCTCAATCTTGATTTAAAATTATCTTTGGTTACATTTTCTGTCTTAATCCTGCTTGCAGCCGCGACTATTATTTTCAGGAATAAAGTAAGAATATATTTCAATATAATAAGAGAAAAAATATCTGCCATTAATTCATACCTGCAGGAAACAATAACGGGAATCATAACAGTTAAAATCCTTAACCGTCAAAAAAGAAATGACATGGAATTTGCAGCCCTAAATAATGAATATCTGAAAGAATATATAAAAACAATTTTCAGTTATGCAGTATTTTTTCCGGTTGTTTTCTTAATTGAAACTCTGGCTGTTGCTCTTATTATATGGTATGGCGGAGGACAGGTAATAAGGAGCATTCTTACTCTTGGAACACTGGTTGCATTTATCCAGTATATTGGAAAATTTTTTCATCCAATCAGTGATTTAAGTGAGAAATTCGGGATACTTCAGGAAGCAATTGCTGCTTCGGAACGAATATTTGGCCTGCTTGAAACACAGCCTGCAATAGTTTCACCTGCAAATGCCAGAATTCTTACTGAGGTTAAAGGAGATATTAAATTTAAAAATGTGTGGTTTGCATATAATGCAGAAAATTATATTCTTAAGGATATTTCTTTTGAAGTCAGTTCCGGCGAAAGTATTGCTTTTGTAGGAGCAACAGGTTCGGGTAAAACTTCAATAATAAATATCCTTGCCAGGTTTTACGATATTGACAGGGGAAATATTTATCTTGACGGTATTGATATCCGGGAGTTTGATTTGCAGAACTTAAGACGCCATGTCGGGGTTGTTTCCCAGGATGTATTTTTATTTTCCGGTACCATTATTGATAATATAAGACTTGGCAATAAGGAAATTACCCTTGAGCAGGTAAGGGAAGCTGCAAGATTTGTTAATGCAGATAAATTTATAGAAAAACTTGACGGCAAATATTTCCATGAAGTAAAAGAACGCGGACAGACACTTTCCGTAGGGCAGAAGCAGCTTATTGCTTTTGCAAGAGCAATTGTCTTTAACCCGAAAGTTTTGCTTGTTCTTGATGAAGCAACTTCAAGTGTGGATACGGAAATTGAAGGGTTGATTCAGGATGCTTTAAAAAAAGTTATGCATGGAAGAACAACAATAATAATTGCGCACAGACTTTCCACAATCAGAAATACTGACAGGATTATTGTTCTTTCAAAGGGAAAAATTATTGAAAGCGGAACTCATAAAAATCTTTTAAAAAATAAAGGCATTTATTATAAACTGCATAAATATCAATATCAATTGCAGTAAAACAATTTCTTGTTTATTATTTAAAGTATGAAATGTCCTTTTTGCGGAAATCTTGACAGTAAAGTCATAGATTCCCGCCTGACTGAAGATAAGGAATCAATAAGGCGAAGACGTGAGTGTGAAAGATGCTCAAAGAGATTTACTACGTATGAACGTCTTGAAACTCAGCCGATTGCCGTAATAAAAAAAGACGGAACACGGCAGCCTTTTGACCGCAATAAAATACTCGGCGGTCTTATAAGAGCCTGCATAAAAAGAAATATAAGCGCAGAAATTCTTGAAAAAATTGCAGATGATATCGAACTTGAAATCAGGAACAATCCGTCAAACGAAATAAGTTCCAGCGATATTGGAAATCTGGTACTGAAGCATTTAAAAAATCTTGATAAAGTAGCATATATCCGTTTTGCATCAGTTTACAAGCATTTTGATGACATTAAAGAATTCACCAGAGAACTTGAAGAACTGCAAAATACATGAACATTTATTTCAGTTAATTTATTTACTATAATTTAATTCTTATACTCATAATTTGTATCTTGAAATTGCACCAATCCTGCCGCAATCCTTAAACCTGTCATTTTTACTTACAGGAATTATTTCACTTCCCTGATTTAAAGCACTTTCCACTATTTCATCAATAATGTCATTAAAATGAATAACAACATTATCGCAATATGGACACTTCTCCATTATCTTTAAAGTAACATATCCGCATGCAGGGCATGCATATCCTCTTGCAGCATAATCTTCCATATAAACCAGAGTTTTAATATTGTTAGCCATTAATGCATCTATTGTTTTTTTAAGTCCTATTACCCCCATCTTCTGTGGTTCAAGTTCGTCAATAAGTCTGTCAATTAACTGATCGGTACTGCTTTTTTCAAAATTACTGATTACCTTATTTGCCTTCTCAAGAATTATGTGCTCAGGGGCAGAAGGATCTTCCTCAAAAGTTCCAATCACCATAGCTTTAAGATAATTGTGCAGATAATGTTTAAATTCATTAATAATTTCCTTTCTTCCTGCTAAAATCAGATAATCAAATTTGTTTTCCTTAAAAAAACCAAAAATATTATCATTTAGCATCTTATAAAACTGATGCAGTTTTTCATCAATTTTACCTAAAATTTTCTTTTCGCGAAGTCCGCTTTCAAACCTGAAATTAACCCTTGCCGGTACTTCGCTTATGAATGCAGCAAGGTATTCCTTTATTTTGCCAAGATAAACCTGGTAAATCTGTGCTTTTTCCCTGTTAATCAGCAAAACACCGTATTTTTTATAATTATTTATAAGAGATCTTAAACTTTGTGTATGCGGTTTTGGATCTATTATTATTTTAGATTTTAAAATGATTGGCAATTTATAAACTTCCCAGAGATCCGAACTGGTTCCTGCATAAATTAAAAGAGTTTTCTCATTTTCATATTTATATGAATCTCCGACATAGCTTTTTATCCTGTCAAGAGTATTTAAAATATTTTTTTGTGTATTTTTACCCAGTCCTGATGAAGTCTCAATTCTTTCCTTTTCTTTAACAATCATTGAATTTAACTCTGAAAGATAATCCTTTTTTGTTATCCTTTTACCGTCCACTAAAAGATATGCGCTGACTATGAATTCTTCCGTGGGTAAATAATTTAATATTTTATCAAAGTTAAATAATCCATCTGTCATTTTTTTTCGCCTCCATTTATTTATATAAGAATAGTACTATAATTTAAGAAGAAATTTAACTTCATTTTAAATTAAAAATTTAATAAAATTAGTTTTCTAATATCATTATACAAAATATTTGCATATTAACATCAATTAGCAAGTATATTTTTATTGTAATCTGTCTGATACTGAAAAGCTAAAACTTTAGTAACATTATTTATATAATCTATTATATTATAGATGCATAGTAAAACATTAAAATTTTTTAAGCCGATGTATAATTTTTTTAATTATATTAATCATATGATTGCTGCTTTTATCGCCTGTACCACACCGTATCCCGTTTCATTTTTAATCAGCAAATCTCTGGCATGGTTCTGGTGGATTGCCTGTAAGAATGTTCAAAACGTAAAAACAAATGTATCAAATGTCTTAAATCTTGATATAAATGATCCGCTCATAACTTCTGTTTCTAAAAATATTTACTTTGAATTTTCAAAAAACATTGTTGATTTTCTTAAGAATGGAATTATTTCTTCCGGGCAGTTTAAAAGAAATATAAAACTTGATGGAGTCGGATATTTAAAAAAAGCTCTGGAAG
>JAMDDL010000165.1 GCA_023488645.1 Actinomycetota bacterium
GGCAACAAGCCCATTAATTTGTGTGACTCTCATTAAACTTAAATATTAAAGGTGAATAACATATGAACAAGTTAGAAATGGTTAACATATTTAAATCATTTGGAGGGGTCCATGCACTTAAAGGTGTTAGCCTTATTCTAGAAGAGGGGGAAGTTCTAGGTTTAGTAGGAGAAAATGGGGCAGGTAAATCCACATTAATGAAGATATTAGCTGGGGCTATAAACGCAGACAGTGGATGTATTAAAATTAATGGCAAAGAATGTGATATTAAAGCCCCTTTAGATGCCCTAAGAAATGGCATAAGTGTTATTTATCAGGAACTAAATATGGCTTCGGATCTTAATGTTGCTGAAAATATTTTCATTGGACGCTATCCCCAAAAAGGTATTATTGTTGATTGGAAGTTAATGTACAGAAAGTCAGATGAATTATTGAAAGACTTGGGAGCTCAAATTCCAATAAAAGCCAAAGTTAAAGATTTAAGTATAGCTCAGCAACAGATAATAGAAATAGCTAAAGCTATTAAAAATCAGTCTGATATTATTATTTTTGATGAACCTTCATCTGTTCTAGGCAGAAAAGATTCAGAAGTACTTTTTAACTTGATTGCTAAGTTAAAATCTAAAGGGGTATCTATAGTTTATATATCCCATAGATTAGATGAAATTCTAAAGATTACTGATAGAATTAACATTTTAAGGGATGGCAACAATGTAATTACTAAAGCTACAGAAGAGTTAACAATGGAGGAATTAGTTAGTTATATGACAGGTCTTTCATACAAAGAAATGTGGCCAGATGTTATGGAACCGTCTCCTGATGCGCCAATTGTTTTTGAAGTTAAAAACTTGCATAGAGGAGAAAAGATTAAAAATGTATCTTTCTATATAAAAAGAGGGGAAGTTTTAGGCTTGGCAGGATTAGTGGGTTCAGGAAGAACTGAAATAGCTAGATGCCTTTTTGGAGTTGATCCTATAGATTCTGGTGAGTTCTACATAAATGGTAAAAAAGTGGGAATAGGAAGTCCCAGGCAAGCAATGAAAAATGGTATTGGTTTTGTGATGGAAGACCGTAAAAACTTTGGACTGCTACTTGAGAGACCAATATTTGAAAACATAACACTTACTAATTTGAAAAGATATGCAAGAGCTGGATGGATAAACAGTAAAACTGAAATCCATGAGGTTCAAAAGCTGAAAAACTTACTTTCAATAAAAACAAAAAATGTATATAACAAAGTCAATAGTCTCAGTGGTGGCAATCAGCAAAAAGTTGTGATAGCAAAATGGTTGCAAGTTAACCCGGATATTTTCATACTTGATGAGCCTACACGCGGAGTTGATGTAGTATCTAAAGCTGAAATATACCGAATTATAGAAAACCTTAAAGAGGAAGGAAAAGCCATTTTACTTATATCTTCTGAATTCTCTGAAATTATGGGACTCTCAAATCGTATTGTTGTAATACGTAGAGGAGAATCAGTAGCTGAATTTACTAGACAAGAAGCTTCACAAGATGTTAGCATACTGGAAGCCATGGCGGAAGAGAGATTGATGCAAAATGCTTAAATTAAAAGAAACCAACAAGATAAAGGTAATTGATGATGAACCTAAAAGATTTAAATTAGGAGAATTGTATGATAAATATGGCATTCTAGCAGTATTTTTAGTTATGTTCATAGTTTTTTCGTTTATATCTCCAGTATTTTTAAGACCGACTAATCTGTTGAATATTTTAAGGCAGAGTTCCATGTTGGGTATTTTAGCAATAGGGCAGACATTTGTTATTATAAGTGGTGGTATTGACCTTTCAGTTGGTGCAATAATAGCAATCACCACAGTGGTTGTAGCTGATTCTGTATCAAAATTTGGGATAATGCCTGCAATATTAATAGGACTTTTTTTTGGAGTAGTCCTTGGATTAATAAATGGCCTAGGTATAACATTTGGTAAATTACCTCCTTTTATAATGACATTAGGAACAACATCAATGGCAAGTGGACTGGCCTTTATTTATTCGAAAGGGACTCCTATTATGATTAACGGACCTTTCCTTAATATTGGCAATGGTTACTTATTAAAAGTAATTCCTCTGCCTGCAGTTTATTTTATTGTGTTGCTTGTGATCTCATATTTTATAATGGGATTCACTACCTTTGGACGATATGTATATTCTATCGGTAGTAATAGTGAAGCAACAAGATTATCAGGTGTAAACATTAGACTTAATATAATAAAAGTATACATTATTAGTGGTTTGTTTGCTTCAATAACTGGCATAATTTTTGCTTCACAGCTAGCAATAGGCACTGCCATCGGAGGTCAAGGATATGAACTAAAGGCAATTACTGCAGTTATACTAGGGGGTGTAACTTTGGGCGGTGGGAGTGGTACTATTTGGGGTGCCTTTTTTGGTACTGCAATAATAGGGATGCTTGCAAATATTATGAACCTCACAGGGGTAAATCCATTTATTCAAACATTTTTAACAGGAGTTATACTTATTGTTGCCGTTTTAGTTAGAAGAGAAAGGTAGTGGTAATTATAAATGAGTGATTTAATTTTAAGAATGGTTGAAGAAAGCAAAGAGGAGTACCTCAGGTTTTTAATAGAAATTGTTTCTGCAGATACTTGCATTAAAGATATGGGTATTTATGGCAAGGAAATAAATGGTCAAAAAATAATAATCGATAAATTGAAGGAGATAGGTGCAGAACTTGATATTTTTGAACCTAACTATGAGGATATTAGCAAATATAAAGAAGTAAACCCTTTTCATGAATATATAGGCAGACCTAATGTAGTTGGCATATTAAAGGGCAGTGGGGGCGGTAAGTCACTTATAATTAATGGCCATATAGATGTAATGCCATTTGATCATTTAGATGAATGGATATGCTATCCTTTAGAACCAATTGTTAAAAATGGTAAACTCTATGGTCGTGGTACCTGCGATATGAAGGGTGGACTAGCAGCTGCGATTATGGCATTAAAAACTATTAAAGAATCTGGTCTAGAGTTAAAAGGTGATGTAATATTACAATCAGTTGTTGATGAAGAAGGTGGGGGGAACGGCACACTGGCTTGCTGTGAAAAAGGATACAAGGCTGATGCTGCAATTATTCCAGAACCAACGCAGTTGAAATTAGCGCCTGCACATATGGGTTGGTTATTTTACAGGATTGAATTTAAAGGTAAAACAGCGCATTGTGCTTTAAAGTGGAAAGGTACCAATGCAATAGAAAAGTGCATGAAGGCAATGCTAGCTATGCAGGAGCTTGAACGAAATTGGGCAATAGAAAAAAGACACCCATACCTTCCATCACCAACCATTAACTTTGGCACTATCCATGGTGGCATAGAAGGTTCGATAGTACCAGATAAATGTATATTAGAGATGTCTGCACATTTTCTACCTACTTGTGAGATAGATGGAGAATGGATGGGTTCGAAGGTAGAAAAAGAATTTATGCATGCTTTTGAAAATATTATTAACAGTGATGATTGGTTAAAGGAAAATCCTCCTAAAGTAACTTTATATCAACTTGGAAGTGGATATGATATTGGATCTAGTCATCCAATATATCAATGTGTATCACAGAATTTTAAGAAAATAAAAGGTAAAGAACCATTGCTATATGGGTTGGAAAGTGGAGCTGATGCAAGGCTTTTGAACAATTATGCTAATACTCCTACACTAATTTTTGGACCAGGAAATATAGAAAATGCCCATTCAATAAATGAATTTATTGATCTGGAACAGTACTATGATGCAATTAAAATTTTGTCTTTATCAATTGTCGATTGGTGTAACTCATAGCATTAACAACATTATTACGATAGATATTCTATAAAAAGAAAAAGAATGAGGTTTGTTTAAGCAATTTAATAAAAGAGAATGGAACTATTATGGCTGTTTAAACAAATCTCAATGAAATTATATTAAAAATGGCAAAATAATTAAACACGAGGGAGGAAAAATGGAAAAAGTATTTGTTATGTACAGACTGAAACCGGGAGTTAGTGTTGAAGAATATCGGAAATGGTCGGTAAGTTTAGACCAAAAAGTTACTCCTTTCCAACCTGGAGTCCATCGTTTTGAGGTTTACGAGATTAAGGGGGCTGAAAAAGGAGAGTCTCCGTATATGATTATTGAAGATGTAGATGTTGATAGTTGGGAAGCATGGCAGAAAGTTATTACTAGTGATGAGATGAAGGAAGTAGTTAAAACTTGGAATGACTACGGAGATGAATCTACTTTAAAAATGATATATGGTGAGAAAATAAAATAAATGATTAGTTATGCTAGATAAATTTTGGGTGTTTACAATTATTGTATCTCCAAGAAGTATAGAATATGGATTATTTTTTAAGGTGAAAGTGATAAAAAATCACTAACTTTATATAAAAGATAACTCCTGTTTACGGGAAAGAATTATCCGAAGAAATAATTGTTAAAACTATAAGGGCATAAGAGATAAAGACTAGATAGAGATTGTAAATAATTGGGTATATAGAGTAGTCTTAGTATTCTTTATTTTGAATTTTAATAATTTTTTACATTGTATCAATATTCTTTAATATATCAAATTTTAAAACAAAATTATTCATTTTATTGTTTTGATTTTTATATTTTTAAATTCCAAAAATAAGGGGTAAAAATGGTAAGCTATATAAAAGATAAAAACTATCTTCTTGGTGTTGATATAGGTACTTCAGGTACTAAGACAATAATCATTGATGAA
>JAMDDL010000045.1 GCA_023488645.1 Actinomycetota bacterium
AAAATAATTAAATGAATAGGGCATCTTTAATATTTAAACAAAAACTTATATCAATAATATTCATTATTATAGCTTTGATTGGAGGAGTGCTGATTTACTTTTATATTTCAAACCTCAAATCATTGTCGACACTGAATCAATATTCCAATGAAGTGCTGATAGCAAAAGAAGAAATTGTCAGCGGATCTGAAATAAAGCCGGAAATGACTGGAAGACAAAAAATTTCAAATAATATTTTTTCCAGCAAATTTGTTTCAAATGAAAATGAAATAACAGGCAAGACAGCAAAAGAAACCATTTTGAAAGGCGAAATTATTTCCAAAGACAAAATTGCCGGAATTGATGATTTATCACAAGGAAATTTAAAATTTTCAACATATATACCTTCAAAAGAAAAAGCTGTAACAATCCCCGTAATATATTGGGGTGATGCTTCTCTTATCAATATTGGAGACAGCGTTGATGTTATTTCAACATATTATGAAAAAGACAGTTCCAGCTTAAAGTCTGAAATTGTTTTAAATAAAGAAGAAATAATTATTATTTCACAATTATCAGATAAAAAGGATGAGAGTTCAGTTAAAGATGAGGGTCTGGCGGTTCTTAATTTTGAAAGTAACAGCATAAAAGATAACAGCGTTTTATATCTTACTTTTTATCTGAATGAAGAAGAGATTACCAGAATTTTTAGTGCAGTTGAAAAAGGAAACTTAAATATTGCTCTTTGCTCATCAAAAATATTCTAAAAAATAAAATGTTTATTTTATCAGGTTTTCAGAAATGACACACGAGTAATTAAAAAATAGGAATTATTACAAAATTTATTAATAAAGAAGGAAACAAAGATTATAAATGAAAAAGGAAGATGGAAAAATAATATTAATTTCAGGAAGTAAGGGAGGATGCGGGCAAAGTTTTATTTGCAACTGTCTGTCAAATTATCTCTCAATTAATACTGATAAAAATATATTGCTGATGGATTTTAACACCGGCAGGATGGATTCAAGAATAATTTACAAGACCAGGGAAGACAATATCAGGACAATCCATGATATAAGAAACATCTCCGAAGAAATTGATGAAAGTATTATAAAAAAGATTGTAGTTAATTTTGACAACAGCCTCAATGTGATTTTTCCGCCGCTGTATTCTGATAATTTGAAGGCTATATCTTATAAAGATCTTCTTAAAATCTTTAAAACCTTAAAGAGAATCTTTGATATGATTCTGGTGGATTATCCGTTTTATCCCCATTTAACGGAAAAGGATAAAAGTATTTTGAATGATGTTGATAAATTATTGTTTGTAAGTCTTCCTGATTTAATATCTTTAAGCAATTTAAATATAATAATAAAGCAGCTTGCCGACATCATTGATTATTTGAATCCTGAAGTCATAGTAAATAAATATAATGTGCAGCCATCAATTTCCTTTGCTCTGCTCAGTGCGGTTCTTAAATATCCGGTTGATTATTTTATTCCCTTTGACAGGGATATCCAGCAGCTTTATCTGGAAAAAGGTCCATCACATATTTTTAGATACAACCTGAAAATAATAAGGGATTTATCCGGTATCGGCACCAACTTGATTGAGCAACTTTTTTAAACCGTTGCATTACACTTAAAATAGTATTGAGAGATTTCAAGAGATTTTTTATCTGATTTTTAAAATAAATTTTTTAATATTTATAAATTTCAACTAAAGCTTTCAAAAGAAAATTATGCAACAGGATATTCTTGAAAATATTTATAAAAAATTAGCTGCAAGAATTGATATTTACAATCTTAACTTTGCTGATGAAAAAAATAAGCTGAAAATTATCGAAAAAAATCTTTCAGAAATACTGGACAGCGAAAAAACTTTACTTTCTGCAAAAGATTTTAAGATTGTTTTAAACCATATTTATGAAGAAAGCTTTGGATATGGACCCGTCAGCGAACTTATGAAAAATGATGAAATCACTGAAATAATGATTAATAATTTTGATGATATTTTTATTGAAAAATCAGGCTTAATTCAAAAAACAAATATAAATTTTAACAGCAACATGCATGTAAAAAATTTCATTGAAAAAGTTTTAAGTCCTTTAGGTTTGAGAATAGATGAAAGCTGCCCCATGGCAGATGCAAGGCTTAAGGATGGTTCAAGAATAAATGTGGTAATAAATCCCATTTCCTCAAATGAAATAGTAGTATCAATCAGAAAATTTAAAAAGAAATTAAAAACTGTTGATGATTTGGTTATGGAGGGTACTTTAAATTATGAAGTTTCAGACTTTATAAAATTATGTGTTAAAAAAAAGGCAAACATTGTAATTTCAGGAGCAACTTCCACCGGAAAGACAACCCTTTTAAATATAATTTCTAATTTTATACCTGCAAATGAAAGAATTATTTCTATTGAAGATACTTTTGAGATAAGCATCAGCTTAAAAAATATTGTAAGGCTTGAAAGCAGACTCCCAAATATAGAGGGTAAAGGCGAAATTACAATCAGAGATTTGGTCAGGAACTCTTTAAGAATGAGACCTGACAGGATAATAGTCGGAGAAGTAAGAGGAATTGAGTCAATTGATGTTCTGCAGGCTATGAATACAGGTCATAATGGTTCAATGACAACTGTTCATGCTAATTCTCCTGTGGATTTAATTTCAAGACTTGAAACCATGTTGATCATGTCGGGACTTAATTTAAATCCTTCAGCAGCAAGAAGAATAATCTCATCTTCCATAAATATAATTATTCATCTTGAAAGGTTAAATGACGGTACAAGAATTGTTTCCAGAATCTGTGAACTTGCAAATGAAAGCAATGTAATAGGAGAAAAGTCTGAAATAATCATCAGGGATATTTTTAATTATTGCAGTATAGAAAATAAAAATAAAAATTCAAGTAATGAAACCTGCTTTAAGTTTTCAGGACATATTCCCTTATTTTTAAAAGACAGCTTTCTTGTTTAAAAAGAATCAATAATTTTTAGAAAAGAACAAACTTTAAGATAATAATCCTTGGAAAGTTTTAATTATGGCAGATAAAAGCACAATATTAATATCAGCGGCATCATTTATCATTTTAGCTTTAGGATTTACAGGATTTTATTTATTTTTTAAAAGCATTTTTAAATCAGATATTTTTACTCAAAATTCTGAAAATTCTTTAAGCAGTCAGGAAATATTCAGTTTAAATATAAAAAGAAGTTTAAATGTAAATGATAAATATTTTAACAGCCGCAAAAATATTAAATGGAACGGTAACATATCTGCCGCGTCCGCATCTGCGATGTCCTATGGTGTCAGATTTACTGATATTTTAGTTAGTCTTTATGAAAAAAGAAAAAAATATATTCTTGCGGCAATTTTTGTCTTATTTTTATGCATATTTTTTATTGTCTTTAAAAATATATTTACCTCCTTCTTCATATCAATAATGAGCACAGCAATAATAAATGAATTTGCAAATGGGATTTCAGAAAAAAGAAAAGAAGCTCTGGACATTCAATTAATAGAATTTATTTCAAATATGATAATAATGCTTAAAGCCGGAAAAGAAATAAGACAAATTTTTAAGGAGTCATATGATTTCATAAAAGATCCGCTTAAAACTCATATAAGAAATTTAGTTAATGAGGTGGAGCTGAATGTATCAATGGATTGTGCTCTTGATAATTTTACACAAAACACAGGAAGCAGGGAAGCAAATCTGCTTGCAAATGCCATTAAAATAAACAGAAAAATAGGAGGCAATCTGCTTTTCATACTGGAAAATATAATAAAGACACTACAGGAGAACCTTAAGATAAAATCCCGCATAAAAACACAAACTGCCCAGAACAGATTTTCAGGCAATTTTATTTCCTTATTTCCTCTTGCGGGATTTGCAGGGATGTATTTTTTTCTTAACTCCGGTGTTGCTGCTTTTCTTTCCTCAAGAATTGGAAATATTTTATTTGTAGCCGGTTCATTGCTTGAATTTTCAGGTTTTATTTTAATAAAAAAGATATTAAGGCAAGACTTTCTTTAATTAAATGGCAATTTATTTTATTACAATTTCATATTTTCTTTTTTTAATATTTACATCTTATTATTTAATAAAAAATATATTTATTAAAAAAGATTTGTTAAAAAAATACCCGGTCAATTATCAAAATGATGTCAGCAGTAAATCAGAATTATTTAAATGCTTAAATATTTTTTTTGCAAAAATAGGAAAATTTGCTAAAAAGGCTCTTTTTAAAACATATCTTGCAAAACTTGAAAATTTAATTTCTGACAATAATGAATTTAAATCTTCTCATTTTACAATTGAATCTTTTACAGGTTTTAAAATCTTTTTATCCATACTTCTGTTTATATTTTGCATTATATCAATAAATAACAGGCTGTTTATGATCATTTCAAGCACTGCAGGATTAATTGCCGGTTTTTTCATTCCTGATTACCTCATTAAACACATGAATTTAAAAAGGCTTCAGAAAATGGACAGGGATTTGCCGTACATAATAGATTTGCTTTATGTGGCTTCCCTGTCGGGGCAAAATATTTATAATTCAATAAAAACAGTTATACAGAAATACGACAGCAGGATAAGCAATGAGTTTAAAGGATTTTTGCAGCAGATTGATTTCGGTATAGGAAAGAAGGAAGCATACAGCAATATTATCAGGAAGAATAATTCAGATTCTTTTAAAAGCTTTATCTTTACATTGCA
>JAMDDL010000191.1 GCA_023488645.1 Actinomycetota bacterium
TTTTTCTGTTCGGTAAAGACTTCGAGTAAAGTTTTATTAATTTTATATGAATCTTCCCTATTGTTACTGGAAACAGTAATATTTAAACTGTTCACTTCTATATCTCTGTCTAATTTTATTCTTTTCCTCAGATCTGCAACACTGAATTCATTATTTAATGATTTGGACAGTTTCTGTAAAAATTCATCAGACTCCAGGATTTTTGTACCGGCAGTATGCCAATTATTGACATACTGCACCCAATAATGCTGGGATTTTATAAGCCACATATTTACATCCTCATTCGGAAAACTATTTGATATCTTCTCCTGGAAAAGAATATTCTTAAAAGAAACAATAATATGAGACTTTGAATAGTATCTTAGATTAGGAAAAGCAAAAAAGTTTAACAGCATTCCAATGATAAAAACTATTGCAAATACCGAAATAAACCATTTGCTTGTATTGCTTATTATTTTAAAAAGTACTTTTAAATCTATTATTTCTTTTTCGGAATCATTTTTAACGTTCTTTTTTATTTCGGAATTCATAGAATTTCCTTGATTATTTTTTTTATTTTCCATTAATTATTCTTTATCTATAGGATTACCTTTTCTTACTTCCTGCCAAAACAATCCTATCCCAAGCGACACTACCATTGACATGCATACCATTATTGTTGTAGCGGACAAATAATTTTCAGTAAATGCTAGCACAAATAAAGCTATTATTCCGGTAATTCCGCAAAGATAAACCTTCTTGCCGAAATAACTTGTTTTGCTGCTGATAAAAGCTCTGATGAGTATTCCGAAACACAATCCCCAGAATAAAAATAATAAGCCTATTCCAACTACACCTGTTTCCGATAAAAATTGAAAATAAGAATTATGTGCATGAGCTGCATCTAATCTGATGTTTGACCCTGTAAAAACTGAGATAAATCCCCGTATTCCATTTAATTTGTAAGAAGAAGATAATTCAATATCATTAAACCTTCCAAAGCCGATCCCAAAAATCGGACTGCTGACAAAAAGCTGCCATGCATGAGCCCATAATCTTGACCTGATCACAGCGGTATCTGTAGTTGAAAAAATTTCAATAAATCTTTTATAAGTACCAGTGGCAAAAACCAAAGCAATAAGCGCACCTGCTAAAATTAAACATCTTGTAAGAATTTTTTTAAAATTTCTATAATGCAATACGATTACAAAAAATGTCCCTGCTATATAACCAATATAACTGCCGCGGCTTTTTGTCAAAAATAATGACGTTACCAATACCAATAAAATACCCAAATATAAGAATTTCAGTTTCTTTTTCTTTTCAGTCAATAAAAAAATTGTGGCAAACAAAGACACTACTGTATAAACTGATCCTGTTGCATTATGGGCGAAATTCAAAGCAACAAACATTCTCCCAGCACCTGGATCAGTAGCAATCATTATCCTGGTAAAATTTGTCAGATATTCTAAAATCCCAAAAAGACCAAAAACCACAAAGATGCCAAATAAATATTTGAAGTAAATCCGGGAAACTATTTTATAGTCAAAAAAAGGTACTGCAAGTGCAAAAAATAAAACATAACAGAAGAAAAAGTTACCATCATATTTTAAAAAACTAAAAGACAGAAATGTATCAAGACTTTGTCCTGTAATAAAAAAACTTACTATAAAGTAACAAAATATTATTAATAAAACATACAGGATTATTGAATGAAATTTTGTTATTTTCCAGTTTAATAAAAAAGATAAAAAACTAAGCGATACTATTAAAATTACAGATAAAATCAATAAATAAGGGTAGTTGTTTGTAAGTAAAAACAACGCAGGCAAAGGCAGTAATAAATGTGAAATTGTTTTAAATAGTAATTCAGATTGCTCTTTTACAGTAAAACTTATCTCAGGGCTGCTGCTATTTATATTATAGTTTCTGATTTTAAAATCCATATAAAAAATTTCAATTATTTTTTATTATAAGTTCATCAATATATTTTTTAAAATTACTTTTAAAAATTTCCTTACCAAATTTCAAAGCATGAGCTCTAATTTTTATGGCATCAAATTTATTTTCAATTTTAATAAAATATTTTAGTGTGGCTGCAAGAGAATCTTCATTATCCTTGTTGAAAAATAATCCAGTTTCCTCATTTATAATTGTTTCAAGTGCTCCACCTTTTGCAAAAGCAATCACGGGTTTACCTGAAGCTTGAGCTTCCAGAGGTGATATTCCAAAATCTTCTTCACCTGGGAAAATTAAAGCTCTGCAACCTGAATAATATTTCTTTAACTCTTCATCTGTAACTCTTCCTGAAAATTCAATATTTTTATTTCCGTTTGATAATCTTTCAAGTTCCTGTCTGTATGGTCCTGTTCCTATTATCTTCAGGTTAAGAGACACCTTATTAATTGCTTTAATTACCAAATCCAAATTTTTATAAGAATTTAATCTAGATACTATAAGAAAATAATCATCTTCGGATTTTTCTGCATTTTCTATAATATCAAATTTGGAAAGATCAACAGGGGGATATATAACAATTGAATTTCTGTTATAACATTTTTTTATTTTTTGCTGTATATTTTTAGAAATCGCAATAAATTCGTCGATACCTTTTATTACATTTAAATCCCATCTCTTTAAAAACCTGATAAATAACGGCAATAAGAGCAAAATTATCTTATTATATCTTTCTTTTTTTATATAAAAGTCATAATACCAGATAAACCTCGTAGGAGTATAACAGTAACAAATGTGAAGAGCATCTTTCCTTTTTTTTACTCCTTTAGCAAAAGAGCTGCTTGAACTTATAATAAGATCATATTTTTTTACATTAAGACTGCGCATTGCAAATGGATAAAACATCAAATATTTCTTGTATAGTTTGTCTATGAAAGGAAAGCCTTGCATGAATGTAGTTCTGATGTCCATTTGTTTAAAACTATCAGGGAGATTATCAGGCAGGTAAACCGATGTGTATATTGGAGCTTCGGGAAAAATTTCATGAAGAACTTCTACTACTCTTTCTGCTCCACCATATTGATTTAAATAATCATGTACAATAGCTATTTTCATATATTTATATTCTTCCAATAACATACAAACAAGAGAGAATAATACTAATTAATTTGACTTAAAATAATTTGCAGCAAAAGCAAAAATCAAGCCAAAAATTATCCCCGCAGCAAGACTTAATATAAGATTCTTCAAGATATTAATATTGGCAATAACTTCATTATTAGTATTCAGAACTATCCGGTTAATATACAAATTTTTATATTCTTCCAGATTATTTTTAATGTCTTTAAGATTTGTTAGTTGATCATTGTCTGCATCCAGTTTCACTTTAATATCCGGTGGAATATAATCAGAAACATAAAAATTAATTTGGTTATTATTTATAGTTTTCAATTCATTTACAATTTTTTTATTAAACTCAAGAGAATAATTATCTGCCTGATTCATAAGAGATGAAACTTCGCTGTTTAAATTATTAATTTTATTATCAGTTTTCTTTAATAAACTGTCATATGAAGCTTCAAAATCTGATTTCTTATTTTCAACAAAAGAACCCAAAATAGCATCTGCTATTTTTTTTGTATCACTCTTATTTTTATAGGAAATTGAAATATTAAGCTGGGTACCATCAATGGATTTACCTGTCACAATTGACTTCCTGAGAATATCTTTGCTAAATAAATTTCCTAATTTTTGATAAGCGCTGTCAATTACTTTGTCAGAATTTATATAACTTACAGCATCCATATAATAATAATTTAATGAATTTAACGGATATGCTTCATTTGCAATCAGCCACAAATCATAAGCTTCTTTCGGAAAGTAATAATTTATTTTTTCCTGATATTTTATGTTATCAGTTGATATCAGCACAGTTGACTGAATACTATATTTTGATTCTGGTGTTACAAAATAAGTAAAAGAAAAAACAGCACAGAATATAATTATAAAAGTTGCTATAAACCACCATTTTCTTTTTTTAAGAATCCTGAATATATTTTTGATATCAATAGAAACAAGACCTGTGTTTGATTCGGGTTTTAAATCATTCTTTTTTGTTTCAATCTGTATATTATTTTTATTATTTTTTTCCATAATTTTTATTATTAACTTTTAATATTAAAAAAATTTAGATATTTAAAATTTATGAATATCTTAATTATTCAATAATATTAATTAAATATATTATTGATAAAATTATAAATAGAATTATTATTATTTTTTAAAGAATTTATATCTTAACACTAACATTACAAAAAGAAAATTATTTATAGTATATCTTTTCCAAAGTCTCCCTGGCTCCTGTATATATCTGTAAAACCATTCAAGCCCGACTTTCTGCATCCATTTCGGCGCTCTTTTGTATTTACCTGCAAATATATCAAAACTTCCGCCTACACCCATACAAAAAGGTACATTTAATAAATTTTTATGGCGATTTAAAAAAAATTCTTTGTTGGGAGAGCTAAAACCTACAAACACTATATGACTATTTGACTCATTTATCTGCTTGATAATTTCAGATTCTTCTTCTTTTTTAAAATAACCATTTCTGTATCCGGCCACTGTCAGATTTTTATATTTTTTATTTATTTTATCAGCTACAATCTTTACAATTTCTTCTTCTGCTCCAAAAAGAAAAATCCTATATTTATTTTTATCTGCTAATTC
>JAMDDL010000156.1:0-18821 GCA_023488645.1 Actinomycetota bacterium
GCCTGGCCTCCAAACATTTTAACACCTAAATATTTAGGGTTGCTGTCTCTGCCGTTTCTTGAGCTTCCAACACCTTTTTTACTTGACATAGTTTGCCCCCATTACTTTTTTACGGTTATTTTTTCAGGATGAAGTAAAGTTAAATTCTGTCTGTGCCCGACTTTTCTATGATATCTTTTTTTAGCCTTATATTTATAAGCAATAACCTTGTCGCCTCTAAATTGTTTTTTTATTGTTGCTTCAATTTCAATATTACTTAAAACAGGTTTACCTATTTCAACCTTGCCGCCATCACTGAAAAAGTTGACATCAGTAATTTTAACTTTATCTCCCTCATTGCCTTTTATACGTTCGATAACAATATTTTTATTTTCTTCAATTTTATATTGATTACCCGCACTGGTAATTATTGCGTAAATTTTGGGCCTCCTCTAAAAACTTTTTCTTAAAATAAATTTTTTTAAAAAAATGAAATAAACCTTCCGCACTTCAACTTATCTTGCTTAAGAAATCAACGCAACATATAATGCAAACATTGATATTAACATATTAGCATTTTTCCTGTCAAACTAAAATCCATTGAAATTCGCTAAAATCCGCTAAATTTTATTAAAATCGCTAAAATTTAATGATTTCTGCTACAGCGCTTGTTTTTGAGATATTTTTTATTTCAACGGTAACTCTTTTTCCCATGTATTTTTTTCCGCCTATTATCTGAATGATGTATCCATCTATTCTTGCAAGTGCATCTTCTGAATTATGCAGATAGGTTTCTTCAACCAGTAATTCCAGACAGTCTCCTATTTTGAATGGTTTGGAAGCATCTTCAACATCCTTATAACTTCCTTTTGCCGCAACTATCAGCTCATCCATCGGAAGGTTATCATCGCCCTTGATAATAAGATGTTTTTTGGTTAAGTTTTCAAGTGATCTTAAATTTCTTCCACCCTGTCCAATTACCTGACATGCTATTTGAGTATTTAATTTTATAAAGAAAGCTTTTTCAGCATTTTTAGCTGCAAGTGTCTTTATCTTTCTTTCTATATCATACTTGATTGTTTCCTCTGACTTTACAAACCCTGTACCCGAACAACATGGACAAGGCTTACATAAAGTTCCAATAATTCCATCAGAAACATTTTTCCTTGTCATCTCAAGAAGACCAAATTTTGAAAAATTCAAAACTTCATTTCTTGTCTTGTCTTTATCAAGACATTGTTTAAACTTTTCAAGGACTTTTTGTCTGTCCTTTTCGCTTGCCATATCTATAAAATCTATAACTATAAGTCCGCCAATATCCCTAAGCCTTAACTGATTTGAAATTGCCTCAGCTGCTTCAAGATTGGTTCTTAAAATGGTTTCAGCAGCATTCTTACTTGAAGTATACTTTCCTGTATTAACATCAATGGAAGTTAAAGCTTCTCCATAATCAATAATAATGAAGCCACCTGATTTTAGCCACACTTTCCTTTCAATGGCGCTATCAATAACTTCATTTACATTAAAAGCTTCAAATAAATCATCAGGTCCGTAGTAAAAGTTTATATTTGAAAACTTTACCCCGATATTTCCAAAATATCTTGCAATTTCTTTTTTTATTTCTCTGTTGTCAACATGGATTGCTTTGAAATCTTCTGAAAATAAATCCCTTAGCAATCTTAAAACAATAGGTTGTTCATTACTTATCAGTGCAGGCTTGAAAGTTTTGGAAATCTTTTTCTGTATTATGCTCCAGGTTTTCAGGAGCTGTTTTAAATCTCTTTTTAAAGTATTTTTGTCTGCAAGTTTTGCTGCTGTTCTTACAATTATTCCGCAGTTTTTAGGTTTTATTTCTTTTGCAATTTGCCTTAAATTGTCTCTCTCAATGTCACTTAATTTCCGGGAAACACCAATTCCATCATTAAATGGCGCAAGTACCAGATATCTTCCGGGACTTGAGATGAAAGTGGTTAGTCTTGCTCCCTTGCTTTTTAAAGGATCCTTGGTTACCTGAACTACTACCAGTTGATTGGGTTTAAGTATATGCTGTATTTTTTTGGGCATTTCTTCGCTTTCCTCAAAATCCATATCCAGCACAACCTCATTTATATAAAGGAAAGCATTTTTTTCTTCACCTATATCAACAAAAGCGGCATCCAGGCTTGGAAGAACATTCTCCACTCTTCCAACATAAATATTTCCAACTATTGACTTTTTAAACTTCCTGTCAAAATACAGTTCCGTTACCTGACCATCATCAATAATAGCTACACGAGTCTCGCCGTCACCAGAGCTGACAAGCATTTCTTTACTCAATTTTTATCAAACTCCTTAAGTCAAACAATTTCAAGTGGAGTTTTAAGTATGCCTTCTCTTAACACATAGGCTTCTTCCTTAAAATAATCTTTAACCACAACGCCATTACTGTTTGACAAATATTTAAAATATTTTAAAAAATTATTAAATTTAAAAATCTTATTATTTTTTAACAATTTAGTATATCCAATTAAATTTAATTTAACAATATCGCTGTTATCTTCATCCTTAACCATATTCTGACTGTAAATTGCGTTGGAAAATTCACTGCTGTTTAATAATTCATTTTTTATTTTCTCTGCATTATTTTTATTTATATCCTTCAGGATAAAGCAATAACTGACAAACTTGATATCTGCCATAAGGCTTGAAATTTTGCCTGCAGTATTTTTAGCCTCAAGAATATTCATACCTTCTTTCAACTGAAGATTCATTTTCATTTTAAAATCCTGTGCATTTAATATTCCATGGATCTCTATATCTGAATATTCAGCATAGCTTGCAAGTCCGACAGGTACCGGAAAACTGAAGCTGATTTTTGGATTGGGATTAAAACCACTGCTGTATTTAATATCAATTCCTGTCCTGTTTACAGCCATTATTATCAGCCTTACAGCTTCAAGGTGAGACAGATATCTGAACTCTTTAATTTTATTGAATTTAAATCTTATTTTTGTTTCTTCACTCATTATTTAAAGCAAGATTTTTTGCCTTATCAAATTCCTTTAATAAAACTTCCTTACGTACTCCAATATCAATAAAATCCCATGGTAAAATCTCATCAGTGCCTGTTTCTCTTTGTGTAAAAAAAATCATGTCTGTATTTGTTTTCATAAAAGCATTGCGCCAGATTTCAAAATTAAAAAACTCACTCCAGTTGTCAAACTTAGCTCCATTTTTGAAAGCTTCCTCTATGACATCAGCAACTTTTAAATTTCCTCTTGCAAGTGCACATTCAATACCGCTTTTTTGAGGATCCGACCAGCTTACAGTTACAAATCTTTTTGGAAGACTGTTTCTTATTTTTGAAAATTTCCGGTTTAAACATTCTGCAGAATTTTGTGCACACCACTGAAAAGGAGTAAATGGCTTGGGGCAATATGCATTTATACTTAAATTTATATTTAATCTTTGTGTTTTGTTTTTTGGCAGAATATTTTGCGCAACTGAAATAATTTTTTTCACTAATTCTGATATCCCTTCAATATCCTTTTCATTCTCAAAAGGCAGACCTATCATGAAATATAATTTTATCTTTTGCCATCCTTTTTCAAATGCAATTTTTATACATTCAAGCATTTCGCTTTCATCAATATTCTTGTTTATTATATTTCTCATCCTTTGTGTGCCGGCTTCCGGCGCAAATGTCAGCCCTGTTTTTCTTCCGCTTTGTATTATTTCAGCAATATTTATTGTAAAACTGTCAAGCCGCAGCGAAGGAAGGGAAACTGATATTTTTTTATTCTTATTTAAATCAAGAAAGCTGTTAACCAGAAACCCCAGTTCCCTGTAATCTGCACTTGAAAGAGAAAGAAACGATATTTCATCATATCCGCTCCGGCTCACTCCTTCCAGACAGTCAGAAATAAGATTTTTTGCCTTTCTCATTCTTACAGGCTTGTATGTAAAACCTGCCTGACAAAACCTGCATCCTCTGAAGCATCCTCTCATAATTTCACAAACAAACCTGTCATGAACAGGTTTTATATTTGCAATTAATGGATTTGTAACAATTTTATAATCATCAAGGTCTTTTATTGCTGCCTTTTTTACTTTTAAATCAGGTTTTATTTTTTTAATTTTTCCATCAGCAAAATAAAAGAATTTGTAATCCGAAGGAATAAAAATACCTTCAAAATTCCTTATATTATTTAAAAACCATGTCTTATCCCTGTTTTCAAGTTTGTACTGCTTTAATACTTTAAGGATTTTTGTTATGATTTCTTCACCATCCCCTATTACAAAAAAATCAATGAATGGAGCCATGGGAAGAGGATTTACTGCAGCAGGTCCGCCTGCGCATATCAGAGGATTTTTACCTTGCCTGTCCTTTGATCTTAAATTCAATCCGCCAAGATCAAGAATATTTAATACATTTGTATACTGCATCTCATGCTGAAGGCTAAATCCGATAATATCAAATTCATCAAGAAATATCCTGTTTTCAAGAGAGAACAGCTTGATTTTACTGCTTCTTAAATTAGCTTCCAGATCTATCCATGGAGAAAATACTCTTTCTGCAATATAATCATCATAACTGTTAACTGCATCATACAGAATTTGCACGCCAAGATTTGACATTCCTACTTCATAAACATCCGGAAATACCAATGCAAAAAATACTTTTGTATCAAAATCTTTTATACCTGAAATACTTTTACTCTTAATACCAAATTCATTTCCAATATATCTTCCAGGTTTTAAAACTCCTTCAAGTATTTTTTCAAAATCAGCAAAATTTAAAGTTTTCATCATTTGTTAGCATTTCCTTTTTCATGATTGCAAATAAATTATTGGATCAGGCTGGGTGATTGAGAAAACCGTATGAAGGCTGAGCGGGCAGGGTTCCTCTCTTCAGAGGAGAGCGAAGCCTTAAATCCGAGCAAGCTTTGACTCGCTGGGGCAAAGCTTGTGTGTTTTCGAAACATCCAGCCTGATCTCTGCAGCCTTACTTTTGTCCCTATCACGGAATTGGAAATCCTTCTTCATCATTTTATTTATAATCCTCATAAGCAATTTCATATTCTTTTCTGGTTTCCCTTCTCATATATATATTTTCAACCAGAGCTATTCCAATAAAGATACTTAAAAGGTTTGAGCCTCCATAGCTTAAAAATGGAAGAGGAATACCGATTATAGGCATGAGCCCTATAGTCATTCCTATATTTATTATCATTTGAGTCATAATAATAAAACCAATCCCGCTTGCAAGCATGGAACCAAAATTATCACTGGCATGCCTTGAAATATAAAAGCATCTCCACACAATTATTCCAAGTATAATTATTACAATAAAAGCCCCGACAAAACCAAATTCTTCGCCAATTACTGAAAATATGAAATCAGTATGATGCTCAGGTACATAATTTAAATTGGTTTGAGTTCCAAGGAAAAGCCCCTTGCCAAAAATTTTACCGGAACCTATAGCAAGTTTTGATTGAAACAAATTATAACCGGCACCTTCAGGTTTAACATCAGGTTTTAAAAACACAAGAAGCCTGTCAAGCTGATACTGTTTTATTATATCCATCCTGATGCCTGCAAAAATCCCCCCGGCTGTAATTATTATAATGCCGATAAAATATAAAAAATTTGCCCCTGAAACAAATAACATCCCGGTATATACAAGAAAATAAATAATTGCCTGACCAAAATCAGGTTCAAATAATATTAAAAGTATTGTTGAAAAAGCAATAAGTAAAGATAAAACCACTTTTTTAAAACCAACTGAATTTTTTTTCTCTGATTTCCATTTGGAAAAAACTGCTGCAATACAAATTACTGTAAATATTTTTGAAAATTCGGAAGGCTGAATTGATGTAAACCTTAAATCTATCCAGCCTTTATTTGAATTGACTTCATAGCCAAAAATGAGTACTGCAATAAGACCTGCTATGCTTGCAGTATAAATAATGATCCATATCCTTTTTAACTTTCTGTAATCAAAGCTTAGGAATCCGGCAAAAACAAATATTGAAATCCCGAGGAAGATCAACTGTCTTTTAAAATAATACATTGGATCAGTTATTCCTGCGGAAAGACTGTATCTTGTTGCACTGTAAATAACCAAAACTCCAAATAAGGAAAGAAATATGACACAAACAAACAATATAATATCAAACCTTAAGGCTTTTTTCCCTGTCTGTCCCAGATCAATATCTTTAAAACCGGTATTGACATATTTTTCCTTACTTACCACCACTTTCGAATGTTTTCCCATTTAATCTCCAAAACTATCAACTGAATGAACCTGCTCCTGGCTTTCAATATGATATAAATACTCATAAATTTTTTCAGCAATGGGAGCTGCATTTCTGCCTCCTCCACCTGCTTCTTCAAGCATAACAGTTACTATATATTGAGGATTACCGACTGGAGCATAACTTGCAAACCATGCATAGTCCTGCCGTCCTGAAAATTCTGCTGTTCCTGTCTTGCCTGCCACCGGTATTTTATCTACAGGAAAGGGTTTAAATGCACTGGAGGCTGTTCCCTTTGCAGTAACCAGATTTAATCCATTTTCAATAATGTTTATATAATCCTGATTAAGCTCCTGATCGTTAACTTTTTCTGATTTAAAATCAAACACTTTTTCACCGGTTTCATCCCTGACTTCTTTTAATATATGAGGAGTATATTGAATCCCTCTGTTTGCAAGAGTCATATATGCATAAGCAAGCTGAAGTGGTGAAACCAGGACATCACCCTGTCCTATTGCCATATTAACCGTATCTCCCGGAAACCATATTGAATTAGCTTTATCATTTTTAAATCTGTCTTTTTTCCAGGCTTTGTCAGGAATAATACCGGTATCTTCGTTTGGCAGATCTATGCCGGTTTTACTTCCAAAACCTAAAATTTTTGCATACTTCTGCAAAAGTTCATCTGAATTTTTATTCTTTAAAAATAATCTTAGCCCTGTCTCATAAAAGAAAATATCACATGAATTTTGTATACCACCAATGATGTTTAATCCGCCGTGTCCTCCCTTGTTCCAGCATGTTTTAGAATAGTCAGTTCCAAGCCCGTACCATGTTCCTGCGCAGAATATAATACTGTTTTTATTAATAACACCTTCACTTAAGCCGGCATATGCAGGTGCAATTTTAAAAACTGATCCGGGAGGAAATCCCATTATTGCTCTGTTATTAAGCGGAAATTTCATGGAAGGATCATTTAGCTCATTCCAGTTAATACTTGATATTCCTCCGATAAATACCTGCGGATCAAAGGTTGGATAACTTGCCATTGCAAGTACCTCACCTGTCTTTGCATCAAGAACAACAACCGAACCTCCGCCAGCCCTGTAATAATCATTTGTTTTTGCAACTTTGGTTTGTCTTATTGCTTCAAGCTGAATTGCAAGTATTTCCTCAACATATTTTTGAAGCTCAATATCTATTGTTAAATAAATATCATTTCCGGAAACATAATTTTCCTGTTCCACAATGTCTGTCGGCCTTCCAAGCGGATCAACTTCATAAACAATTTTGCCTTTAATCCCCCTGAGTATATCTTCATATTGTTCCTCTACACCCGTAAGTCCGATCTGATCTCCACCCTCATATTCTGACTGATTTTTTTCCTGTTTTAATTTTTCTTCATCAATTTCACCCGTATATCCTAAAACATGAGCAGCAAGAGAGCCAAAGTTATATTTTCTTAAGAAAATATTTACTACTTCAACTCCGGGAAGATCCTGACTATGCTCCTTCAGATATACAAGGGTTTCTTTATCAATATTTTGCTTTATAATTATCCTGTCAATATAGGTTGTTTTTGTTTTTTCAAGTTTGTCCTTTAAATCATAATATGAAATACCCAGTCTTTTACTTAATGTGCTCAGCACATCATCTCTTTTTAAAACTTCAAATGGATCTACTGCTACTGCAGTGGTTGGTACACTTTCCACCAGAAGTTTTCCGTTTCTGTCATAAATATTTCCTCTGGGAGCAGCAGTGGTTCTTGTTCTTGTAATATTTTCAGAAGCTGCCCTCGCATAATCTTCACCGCTCATTACCTGAAGAAAATATAATCTTAATATTAGCAATACTGCTGCTGTAATTACCAGATAACCTGTAAAGACCAGCCTTTTATTTGTGCTGCTGTTCAATTAATTCTTCTCCTGTAAACTTTACCCGAAGTAATGGAAAAATTATAAATATTAAGAGTATGTTAAATAAAGGCTTCAATAATAAATCCAGTCCCATTGAAGCAAAATCTATATCATAGCTGAATAAATAGTAAACAATGTTTATAATTACTATATTAATTTCAGTAAACATGAAAACTGCAAGAACATAACTGACAAGTTTTAGTTTCAGTCCTGATTCCTGAAGCTTTCCAAGTAAAAAAGCGTCAAGAGCAAAAATAAGAGCAGAAATTCCAACAATATTAGCTGTCAGTAAATCAAAAACAAGACCTGTAAAAAAACCATATAGAATTGCAGCAGTTAAATTTTTTTTAAATGTTATTGCAATTATTGCTACGAGTATGAAGTCGAAGTTTATGTAATATAATTTAAGCTGCGCTACAAAAACAACCTGCAGTATTAAAAAAAATATAACAATAAAAAAATCAAAAACCTTATTAAAAATTTTCATAAAACAAAAATATGAAAAGATTTTATTATTTTATTACCATTCCAGTATTACCAGTACATTTTCAATTGATTTAAAATTTACAAAGGGTTCAACTTCTATCGTTTTATATGGATTTGTTCCTGAATCTGAAACTTTTTTTACAATTCCTATCAGTATTTCAGGCGGAATATATGTTCCAAATTCTGATGTAATAATTATATCACCGGTATATACCATATCTGATTTTGATATATAGTTTAAAAAAATTTTTTTATTTGAACTTCCTTCAACCATTCCAAGACTTCTTGAGGAAAGTATTCTTGCGCCTATGCTCATCTGCTGATCATTTAAAAGCCTTACTCTGCAGGAATTGCTGCCGCTTAATATAACTATTCCAATAAATCCTTTTTCATTAATCACTCCCATACCCTCTACAACTCCGCTATTTTTACCCACATTTAAGGTTACCTCTGATTCCAACTTTCCTTCATTGTATCCGATAACTTTTGCAGCAACAGTTTTATAATTTTTTCTTTGCCTTATATCGAGAAGGCTTCGCAGTGAATCATTTTCAATTTTTAAATTAATATTTTCACTATAATTCTGAAGCAGCCTGGCATTTTCCTGTTCAAGAAGCTTTAGTTTTTGAGAAAGCCCGAAGAAATTTTTAATGTTATTAATTGCTTTTATAATGGGCTGAAATACAAAAAATATTTTTTCCTGCAAAGGCTTAAAGATATCTGAAGTTCTTGTTTTTAAGCTTTTTATGAAATTTGCATCTCTGAAGCTGGCAGTTATAACAATAAGGCTAATTATTATAATTATGCCTATAATTATAATGCTTTTTAAACTGTTTTTTGGAGAAGCCATTAATTAAATTGTTTAATTTAAATTTTTTAAATCTTTTAATGTTTTGCATACTTCAGATATCTTTTAAGAGTTGCAAAATCCTCAGCACATTTACCAGCACCAAGAGCTACTGAAGCAAGAGGATCATTTGCCAGGTAAACCGGGCAATGCGTCTCCCTGCTTACCCTTTCAGTAAGCCCTTTCAGTAAAGCTCCTCCGCCGCTCAGTACAATGCCCCTTTTCATAATATCAGATGACAGCTCCGGCGGGGTAACATCCAGTACTTCAATTATTGAATTAACTACGTCTGCAACTGTTTTTTCAAGTGCTTTTCTTATCTGCTGACTTGTAATAATTATTGTTTTAGGAAGCCCGGTAACAAGATCCCTGCCGTTTATTTCCATTTTTTCCTCATTTTCAAGAGGAAAAGCTGAACCTATTTCAATCTTTACTTTTTCTGCTGTCCTTTCACCAAGAAGCAGATTATGTTCCTTCTTAAGATAATATGTGATAGCTTCATCAAGTTCATCTCCCCCAATTCTTAAAGACTGGCTGACCACTATTCCGCCCAGAGAAATTACAGCTACCTCTGACGTTCCTCCGCCAATATCAACAATCATTGAACCTGTCGGCTCATTTATAGGCAAATCAGCCCCTATTGCTGCAGCAAGAGGCTCCTCAATTATATATGCTGATCTGGCTCCTGCCTGTTCCGTAGCTTCAATCACTGCTTTTCTCTCAACTGCAGTAATTCCTGAAGGTACACATATTACAATCCGGGGTCTGGCGAAAGCAACATTTTTATGAACTCTTTGAATGAAATATCTAAGCATTTTCTCCGTAGTTTCAAAATCAGCTATAACTCCGTCCTTTAAGGGTCTTATGGCAACTATATTTCCCGGAGTTCTTCCAACCATTCTTTTTGCTTCCTTGCCCACAGCTAAAATCCTATTTGTATCCTTGTCAATTGCAACAATAGAAGGTTCATCAAGAACAATTCCCTTGCCTTTCACAAAAACAAGAGTGTTTGCTGTCCCAAGGTCAATTCCCATATCTCTTCCTACAATATTTAAAAAAAAGTCAAACATTAAATCTCCTTACTGCTTTTTAATTTTATTTAAATTATAATAATCATATCCGAATTTTTTTAAAACATTTAAAAACCTGTAAACCGGAATTCCAACTGCATTAAAGAAACATCCGTTTATTTTTTTTACTAAAATTGCGCCATAACCTTCGATATTATAGGCACCTGCTTTGTCAAGAACATATTCGTTCATTAAAAAATTCTGCACATCTTTTTCGCTTAATTTTCTGAACGTAACTTTTGTTTCTTCAACCCCTGTTTCAATAATTCCGGTGACATAACTTAAAATACTTAAACCTGTAATGACACTGTGGGTCTTGCCGGAAAAAGAGCTTATGAAACACTCAGCTTCCTTTAAATTTTCAGGTTTGAAATAATATTTATTTTTAAAATAAACAATTGTATCAAAACTGCATATCAATATATCTTTATAATTAGCTTCTTTAATTTTTTCAGGAATTTTTAATTCATTAATTTTAACATAATCAGCAACATTTTCAGATTTTTTTATGCTGTTTTTAATTACAGTATTATATGGGTCCTCAAAAACTTCCTCAATACAATTAAAAGGTACGATGACCTCGAAGTTAATTTTAAGTAAGTTCAGGATGTCTGACCTGCGCTGTGAAGCAGAAGCTAAAATTATTTTGATTTTATTATTTTCGTCTGAAAACATCAGCCAGTAAAAATGCAAGAAGCAATCCGATGATAGCGCCCAGTGTAATATTCACATGTATGCCGAAATTAACATCAAATAAATACAGGTTCAAACTTAAATTATCCGTGCCAACTTTAAGCCCCTGATCCAGTATCGGCACAATATCCTTGAGCACATGCCCCAGTATTGCACCTAAAATGCCTCCGATAATAATTATAAAAAAGACAACAATTCCTCTTCTTCTCAAAATTAAACCTTTATCTGACAGTTATTTAAAATATTTAAGCAACAATCATCTTGATTATTAAAATCACTATTATAAACTAATAATACATTTTTTGTGAATATTCAAACATTTTTTTATTTTTAATTTTTATGAAGAAATTTATGCAGAAAATGCTTATAAATAAAATAATTTTAAAATTTAAATATTTTTTAAAGATAATTGCCGAAAAATATATCAATTTCTTTTTTTGCGTTTTCAGTACAATCTGATCCGTGAATTACATTGATTGTAATATCTGATCCGTAATCTCCTCTGATTGTCCCTTTTGGTGCTTTTGCAGGATCAGTGGGACCCATTAACTGCCTGGCTTTTGATATGGCATTTTCACCTTTAATTATCATCACTATTGAAGGTCCGCTTGTCATATAATCCAGCAAACGTTCAAAATATGGTTTACCTTCATGTTCCCTGTAATGGATACTTGCAATAGTTTTATCCATTTCAAGCACTTTTATTCTTTCAATTTCAAGTCCTGCTTTTTCAAATCTTGAAATTATATTTCCTACAGCTTTTTTTCTGACACCATCAGGTTTGATAATTACCAGACTTCTTTCCTGGCAATCAACATTTTTTTTAATGATTTTTTGCAGCTTACCTTTGTTTTCTGTTTTAACATTCGCCTTGCTTCTTTCTTCAGTTTTTAGGTTCATAGCAGCCTCCCCTATTACTAAATTAATTCATATTAATAATCATCCTCTTAAAAAACAAAAATATTTGAAAAATAAAATATATAAATATTTTTAAAAATCCTTCCTCTAAAAAAATAAACTGAGCCGTCATTGTGCAGATTTACAATACGGGCAAATTTTCCAGTCAAGATTTAAAGGCCTGCCGCAATCTATACATGAATTTTTTAATTTCTTCCTGCAATATGGGCAAATTAAAAAATCATCCTTTGCTTCCCTGCCGCATGCAGGACATTTTGTATTTTTTGCCAGCAGTAATTCCGTCTTTCTGATTTCAAGGTCTCTTTCAACTACATCATCTATGTATTCAGGGGGTCTTAAAATCAGATATAAAATTAACCCGACATAATTAAAAATAAATACAACTATCGCCCAGAAAGGTGCGGGAGCGTTTCTTAATCTTGAATCTCTGTAAGTCCAGTAAACAAATGACAGCCATGTTATTATGAGCATAAAAATAATCCCGTACAGCAGATATTTCCAGATGGGATTAGTAAAAAATGCTATTATGGTGTTTACATATTTCAGAATGTCCATCAATCCTCCAAATCTTTTACTTTAGAAACAAAATCCTTCCTCAAACTGCAAAAAATAGCACCCGAGCAATTTTATCAAAAATATTCTGATTTCACAAATTCGAGGTTGGTTATCGAACCGGTTAAACATATAATATCATTTTTAGAAGCAATTTTTAAAGAATATTTTATTGAATTTTCAATACTGTTAATTTTATAAATAAGCTGCGCGCTTTTCAAACCATCTTTTTTTAATGTTTCAGACTGCCTTAAAACTTCTTCTTCAAGCTCATCTGCTGAAAGGCTTCTTTCTGTGCAGGAAGAAGTCAATATTATTATATCTGACTCCGGCAGTATATAGCTTATCATTTCATTATAGTTTTTATCTTTTAGCACGGAAAAAATAATTATTTTTCCAGCATTTTTAAAATATTTCTTAAGATTTATGATTAAATTTTTAATCCCTTCAGGATTATGGGAGGCATCAGCAATAAATACAGGATCCCGTCTCATTATTTGAAATCTTCCTGTAATATTGGTATAACAAAGGCTGTCATTTATTTTTTTTGAACATAATTTTTTGCCGAAAGTATTTGCAAAAAGTTCAGATAATATTGCTGCAAGGCAGAGATTTGTTTGCTGATAATTTCCAGGCAATGGAAAATAAATATTTCTGTAGATATTAAAAATTCCATTAA
The DNA here is from genome assembly GCA_023488645.1 of Actinomycetota bacterium. Classification (GTDB taxonomy): domain Bacteria; phylum Actinomycetota; class Humimicrobiia; order Humimicrobiales; family Humimicrobiaceae; genus JAMDDL01. Next base: position 13,377 of record JAMDDL010000156.1, read on the forward strand.
TATCTGCCTGAAATCCTTCAATGCCCTTATCATTAATATTCGTGATATCAAAATCTTTTTTGATAACAAACAACTTTGATCCTGTATTCTTTACTTTGTCTTCAAGGATTTTTAAAACTGTTTTGTCGGCAGTTGCAGTTGCTGCAAGACAATTGTTTTTTATAACCTGCGCTTTTTCTTTTGCAATTGCGCTTATGGTACTGCCAAGAATTTGAGTATGCTCAAGACTTATTCCAGTTAGTCCCACTACCCTTGATGAAGCAGCATTAGTCGCATCCCATCTTCCTCCCATCCCTGCTTCCAGCACCATAACATCAAGCTTTTCATTAAAAGATGCTATAAACATCATTGCTGTCAGGATTTCAAATTGAGTCATTTCTCCATCTGCATCCATTTTATTTACTTCTTTGACCAATGGAAAAATTTCTTTAAAAGTTTTTACAAAGTTATTCTCTGAAATCTTGCTTCCTCTTATGGAAATTCTTTCAGTATAAGAATAAATATGGGGAGAAACATAATAGCCTGCATTAAAACCATGGCCGTTAAGTATAGCTGCAGTAATTTTTGTAGTTGAAGTTTTACCGTTTGTTCCGACAACATGTATAAAATTAACCTTTTTATGCGGATTATCAAGAAGATTTAAAATTTTATTAATCCTTAATAAATTAGGTTTTATTCCAAAAATAAGAGTATTGTCTAAATATTCACAAACTTCCCTGTAATTCAAAATAATGCCAGCCTTGAAAAATTATTTCCTCAATTTCTTAACAGCATCCAGTTCTTTTTCCAGAGAAAAGATTGCGCCTGCAAATTCTTCAGCTTTGCTTTTCTCCTTCCTTATAATTTCATCCGGAGCTTTTGAAATAAACTGGGGATTTGAAATTTTTGCACTGGATTTACCAAGTTCCAACCTTAATTTTTTTAATTCTTCTTCAATCCTTTTGATCTCAAGTTCAATATTTATAGTTTTAATCATATAAATAAAAATTTCGAAATCCTTTGTGCCGGTTTTTATATATGACTCCGGTGCTTCAGGTGAGCCATAATATATTTTATCTGCTTTGCATAATAATTTTATATAATCCTCGTTTTCTTCAAACAGTTTTATCGTGTCAATTTTCTGTGTTTTTCCAGTCAGGTAAATTTTTATTTTCTCTGCAGGATTTATTTTATGTTCTGATCTTATCTTTCTAATTGCACTTATAATTTCAAAAAGCAATTTAATATCATGAGATTCTTTTACAGATAAATATTTTTTTTGCGTTGCCGGAAAATCCCGTATCATTATACTTTCACCGTCATGAACAATATTCTGCCATACTGCTTCAGTTAAAAATGGCATTACAGGGTGAAGGATTTTTAAATAATTTTCAAGAACATAATTTAAGATAGATGCTGCTGTTTTTTTCTGCAGAATATCCTGACCGTATATCCTCTTTTTTGAAATTTCAATATACCAGTCACAAAACTCACTCCAGAAAAAATGATAAATCAATCTTGATGCAAAGGCAAAATTAAATTTTTCTATATATTTTTCAAAACCCTTTATTGTTATATTTAATTTTTCAAGAATCCACCTGTCCCAGATATTTAATTCCAGATCACTTAAACTTGTATTTTTAATTTCCTGCTCAAGACCTGACAAACTTGAAATTACAAATTTTGATGCATTCCATATTTTATTTGCAAAATTTCCTGAACCTTCTATTTTTTCCTGCCCAAGAAGAAGATTTCTGCCCGGAGTTGTAAGAGATGTTAAGGTAAATCTTAAAACATCGCATCCATATTTATCAATAAGTTCAACAGGATCAATTGCATTTCCCTTTGATTTGCTCATCTTCTGACCTTTTGAATCATTGACAAGCGGATTTATAAAAACTTCCTTAAAAGGAATATCCTTCATAAAATACAGACTTATCATTATCATTCTTGCCACCCAGAAGAATATAATGTCATGCGCAGTGATAAGCAGGTTTGTCGGGAAAAAATAATGAAGTTCAGGAGTATCTTCAGGCCAGCCCAGTGATGCAAATGGCCACATATCAGAGCTGAACCAGGTATCCAGTACATCATTATCCTGAATTAAGTTTGAAGAATTGCATTTTGAACATTTGAGGGGAGTTTCTTCGGAAACTATTATTTCATCACAGTCTCTGCAGTACCATACCGGAATTCTGTGACCCCACCAGAGCTGTCTTGATATACACCAGTCCTTTATGTTTTCCATCCAGTTAAAATAAATCTTTTCCCATTTTTTTGGAACAAATTTTATTTTTCCGGTTTTAACAGCATTAATCGCAGGAATTGAAAGCTTCTTCATCGAGACAAACCATTGCATCGAAACTCGCGGCTCTATTATTTTTGAACACCTTGAACAAAAACCAACCGAAGAAATATGATTTTTTTTACCATACAGATATCCTTTTTCATTAAGCTCATTAAGTATCTTTTCCCTGGCTTCAAATCTGTCAAAACCTGCATATTTGCCGGCATTTTCATTTAAACTTGCATCTTCATTCATTATATTGATTTGGGCAAGATTGTGTCTTTTGGCAATTTCAAAATCATTTGGATCATGCGAAGGAGTAACTTTTACTGCACCTGTTCCAAACTTCATATCAACATAATCATCTTCTATGATCGGAATTTTCCTTGCAGCAATCGGCAGAAAAACCATCTTTCCTGAAAATTTTTTATATCTTTTATCTTTTGGATTTACAGCTACAGCAGTGTCTCCAAGCATGGTTTCAGGCCTTGTAGTTGAAACGACAATATATTCATCGCTACTGGGATTTCCTGTCTTTTCATCAATAAGAGGATATTTTATATCCCACATGTATCCGTGTTTGTCCTGGTGTTCTACCTCAATATCGGAAACAGCAGTCAGGCATCTGGGACACCAGTTAACAATATAGTTGCCTCTATAAATGAGACCATCATTATATAAGGTAACAAATTCCCTGTTTACAGCTTTTACATATCCGTCATCTAAAGTAAATCTTTCCCTTGCCCAATCACAACTGCAGCCAAGAATTTTAAGCTGTGATATTATCCTGCTTCCATATTTTTCCCTCCATTGCCATACCTTTTCTTGAAATTTATCCCTGCCAAGCTCATGACGCGAAGTTCCCTGCTTTTCAAGCTCTCTCTCAACTACGTTTTGAGTAGCTATGCCTGCATGATCTGTCCCGGGAATCCAGGCACAGTTATATCCCTTCATTCTCTTATAACGTATAACTATATCCTGAAGGATATTGTTTAATGCATGACCCATGTGCAGAAATCCTGTAACATTTGGTGGAGGAATTACAATACAATATGGAGGTTTTGAAATGCCTGTAATTCCATGAAAATATTTTTTTTCCAGCCAGATATTATAAATATCTTTTTCAAAATCCTGAGGCTTGTATTTACCTGTAATTTCTTTAATCATGGAAAACATTCTCTGATTTTAATTATTTTATTTATCACTTTTTAAAATCAAATATTAAAATATAACAAATATTGTTTTAAAAGGACATAAATCTGAGTATCACTTAAAAATTCTTAAAGATTTATAATTTACATCTTATGCCAGTTTTTCCTGCGAATCTGCAAAATTTTCAAGATTTTTGCCTGAAGAATCTGACCCAGTCTTATCAAGTACAATTTCTCTTGTAATAACAAATTTTTTAATATCCTGTCTGGATGGAATTTCAAACATTATATCAAGCATTACTTCCTCAAGAATTGATCTTAGTCCCCTTGCACCGGTTCCTCTTTTTAAGGCAAGATTTGAAATTGTTCTTATGGAATCATCTGTAAAAACCAGGTCCACATTATCAAAGGCAAACATCTTTTTATATTGTTTAATAAGTGAATTCTTTGGAATCGTTAATATTTTTATCATGTCGCTTTCAGTCAGACTTTTAAGTGTGGAAATAACAGGAAGCCTGCCAACAAATTCAGGGATAAGACCATATTTAAGTAAATCTTCAGGCATTACCTGAGATAGAATCAAATCGGCCCTTTCATTTTTCCCTGGAATTTTATCAGAGATAAAACCAACGCTTCTCTTATTTATTCTTCTTTCAATTATATCTTCAAGACCTCCAAAAGCTCCTCCGCAAATGAACAGGACATTGGTAGTATCAATCTGGATAAACTCCTGATGAGGATGCTTTCTGCCACCCTGGGGAGGAACATTTGCTTCTGTTCCCTCAAGTATTTTAAGTAATGCCTGCTGTACCCCTTCTCCTGAAACATCCCTTGTTATTGAAGGATTTTCGGATTTTCTTGAAATTTTATCTATTTCATCAATGTAAACAATTCCTGTTTCCGCTCTTTTAATATCATAATCGGCAGCCTGAATAAGTTTAAGAAGAATATTTTCAACATCTTCCCCAACATAACCTGCTTCAGTTAAAGTTGTTGCATCCGCAATACAAAAAGGAACATTTAAAATCCTTGCAAGAGTTTGAGCAAGCAAAGTTTTGCCGCAACCTGTGGGACCTATTAAAAGAATATTGCTCTTTTGAATTTCAATATCATCTTTAGAAAGTTTATTTTCATATTTTATTCTTTTGTAATGATTATAAACTGCAACAGAAAGTACCTTTTTTGCTTTTTCCTGCCCGATTACATAATTGTTTAATATGGAATAAATCTCATCCGGTTTTGGAAGATCACTAAAATCCGTATCCTGCTCCTGTTTTGCTTCTTCGTCTATAATTTCAGTACATAAGTCTACACATTCATCACATATATAAATCCCCGGACCTGCAATTAATTTTTTTACCTGTTTTTGCGGCTTGCCGCAGAATGAGCATTTTAAACCTTCAATTTTTGTCTCCTGCCCGTCTGACAAATTTATCATCACCTTTCATAAAATTATATAAATTATTTTTTATAAATTATTTCATCAACAATACCATAAGCTTTTGACTCTTCTGCAGTCAGTATAAAATCACGTTCCGTATCCTTTGATACTTTCTTCAGATCCTGTCCTGTATGCTTTGCTATAATACTATTTAAAGCATCCCTTATCCTGATCATTTCTCTTGTATGAATTTCAATATCAATTGCAGTTCCCTCGATACCTCCTGAAGGTTGATGCAGCATCACTCTTGCATTTGGAAGTATAAATCTCTTTCCCCTTTCTCCTGCAAGTAAAAGAACGGCAGCAGCACTTGCAGCCTGCCCTATGCAGATTGTTGATACTTTTGATCTCATAAACTGCATGGTATCATAAATTGCAAGAGCAGCAGTAACTACTCCACCAGGACTGTTAATATAAATTTGTATATCCTTTTCAGGATCTTCAGCATCCAGATGAATTAATTGTGCCATTACTACATTTGCAACGTTATCATCTATGGATGTGCCTAAAAATATGATTCTTTCCTTTAACAGTCTTGAATAGATATCAAAGGATCTCTCACCTCTGTTTGTTTGCTCTATTACCAT